>CAZWNY010000023.1:0-21078 GCA_964635575.1 uncultured Kordia sp.
ATTTTGTTGGTTACAAGTTATTTCCCATCGCTTAACATAGCTGTTGTAATTACTATTATTTACAATAATTTGCTTCGGTTTTAGTTGTTTTAACAATCGGTTTAAATTAATTTTAGGAGAATCGGTTAACACAACAATATCTGGCTTAAAACTAGTATTATAAATTCCATTTTTAGCTACAATAAGTATTTTTTTTTCTTTAAATTGATAACAATTTTGTAACGAATCTTGTTGTACAGTTGTAATAAATTTTGCTATTTGATAATTAATTAAATTCTGTTTATAATTCATGTTTTTTTCAGCATAGTATAAAGTACGTCCTTTTTTATGTGTGATTAAGATTGTTTTATATTGGTTAAAAATCACTAACTCTTCAAAATTACTAGTTATTTTATTATAAACAAAAGCAAGTTGCACCAAAACAATACTGCTTAAAAGAAAAACAATTCGCTTGTAATTAATTTGTTTCCAAATTAAAATAAAGCTTAAAATAAGTAAATAGCAGCTAATTAAATTCCATACATTAAAAGAAATCTGTTGCCATACAAAATAAGTTTTATCACTAATAAAAGTTACAAAATGATTGAGATGCGTAACGCTTGTATCTAAAATTGTAAAAAGTATTTCAGGAATGTTTCCGAAGTAAGCAAAAATTAAAGTAATAATGCCAACGGCTAGCAAAATTCCTAAAAGCGGAATAATTACCATATTTGCAATTAAAAATAAAGCAGGGAATTGATGAAAATAAAACAATGACAATGGTAAAATTCCAAACTGTGCAGCAATGGTTACACTTATTACGTCCCATAGCTTTTTGATGATGTAAAATTTCGGGTTCCATAATTTATCTAACAAAGGTTTTACGGTAATTATAGCAAAAACCGCCATATAACTAAGTTGAAACCCTAAGTTAAAAATGTAAAACGGATTTACGAGTAATAATATAAAAGCCGAAATAACTAATGTATTGTATGTATTGGTTATTCGTTTGCTATATAACGCAATGGTAATTAGAGAAAACATAGTAACAGATCGTACTACAGATGCCGATAAACCTGTTAAAAAAGCGTATAGCCAAAGAACGGTAATTATAATAATAGGTATTGCTTTTTTACCCCATTTAAAATATTTTAATGGCATTAATATCCAACCTAAAAGTAGCATAATTAATCCAATGTGTAATCCTGAAATTGCTAAAATATGTATGGTTCCTGATTGTGTAAAATGCGCATAGGTTTTTTTGCTTATTAATTGTCTTTGACCTAGTAAAAGAGCATTAATAATACTAATGTTTTCGTCAGAAAAAGGATGTTTTTTAAGCGTTGTATTAATTTTATTTCTGACAATTTCCGAAACACCATAAACCGTATTTACAGCTTCTAATTGTATGTTATTATCGTTTTTAAGAAAAATCTGATGAAATATTTGTTGATGCTTCATATATGATTTAAAATCAAATTGATGCGGGTTTAATACACTATTAATTGGAGTGATTTTTGTACTAACGTATAGTTTATTGTCAACAGTTAACTGTTGGGTGCTATCGGCATTAATTAATAATATACCTGTTGCTTTACGGTTATTAATACGTGTTATTTTACCCACAAATTTACTGTAAAATCTATTCGTTTTTAGCTTTTTTACAATCTGTACTTCAATGTTTTGTGAAGAGTTGTCAGAAAAATATTTTGTATAGTGTTGAGTATGATTTTTATGGG
Source organism: uncultured Kordia sp. (assembly GCA_964635575.1). Lineage (GTDB taxonomy): Bacteria > Bacteroidota > Bacteroidia > Flavobacteriales > Flavobacteriaceae. The sequence goes on from CAZWNY010000023.1 coordinate 1,719, forward strand.
AATGAAATGTGATAGACAAAACACCAATACAAAACATGAATACAAAACTAGTTATTCCGAAATATACCGTTTGTTGTCTTTTGTTTTTAGCAGAAATTAGTGTAACTAGTAAAACGATAATTAGACTACAAAGTAATGCAATTAACATTAAGTAGTTTATGGTTTTAAAATATCCGAAAAAAATACCCAAAATTAAAAAAAAAGTTAGTTTTGCAATCGTAAAATTAAATAACTTCATGGGAATAAGTTACTTAAAATATTTTAAATGATTATTTTATGATTATCAACTCTGATTTATCAAATTAAAACAAATGTTTTCTTTACTGGATAACAATCAATAAAAAAATATTTTAATAACTACAGGTCACTAAAAAGTAGATTATGAATTGAATTGTAAAACTAAACGTTTACCACTCATTAATACGGTTGGCATCTAGCTTGATAAAAATAAAGAGTAAAATGGTAAATCCCCATAAACCTGACCCGCCATAACTAAAAAAAGGTAACGGAATACCAACTGTAGGAAAAATACCCAATACCATACCAATATTTACTGCAAAATGTATAAATAATATTGCGGAAACACTATAACCATAAATTCTATTAAATTTAGATTTTTGCTTTTCGGATTTTATGAGTATTCTAATCATTAAAAATACAAATAAAATGATAACTATTACACTTCCTAAAAAACCCCATTCCTCACCAATAGTACTAAAAACAAAGTCGGTATGTTGTTCTGGCACAAAACCACCTTTTGTTTGTGAGCCATTTAACCAACCTTTTCCTGTCCATCCGCCAGAACCAACTGTAATTTTCGATTGATGTATGTTGTAACCAATACCTTTATTGTCTACTTTTTTTCCTAAAACAACATTAAATCGATCGCGGTGACGTTGCTCAAAAACATGTTCAAAAATATAATTTACCGAATAACTTATTGCAACACAGGTAAATAACATAATAAGATATCTGTTTTTTTTAGGTTTTTTTTTGCTGTTTTTTAAAAAAATTAAAAACGTTAATATTACTGTAATAACAGATACTATTAACGGGCTAAAAACCAATGTAAAAACAAATAATAAAACCCCTGTAAACCCAAATATTAACCAAATAGGTGATAAACCTTCTCGGTATAAAACAAAAAAGAAAGCTATATAAACTAAAGCACTACCAGGGTCAGGTTGTGGTATAATTAATATTGCAGGTAAAAATATAATTAGAAATGCAATTAGCTGATGTTTTATTATTTTAATATCGGTTTGTATGTCACTTAAATACTTAGCGAGAGCAAGTGCGGTTGCAAATTTAGCAAATTCACTAGGTTGTAAACTAAAACTACCAAAAGAATACCATGAAGTTGCCCCAGAAACAGTTTTCCCAAAAATAAATAATCCGATTAAAGATACTATTGAAATCACATAAATTACACTAGAAAAACGTTCGTAAAACTTGGTTTCTAAAGCAAATAAAAATACAATAAGTACAATGCTTAAACCAATAAATAATTGTTGCCTACCTACGGGGTGACTTATAAAACTAACGCTACTATCTGTAGGAAAAGATGTTGAGTAAATACTCATCCAGCCGAAACCAACCAAAGTAAAGTAGAGTAGAATCATTACCCAATCTAAACGCATTAAAATATTTCCGTTGCTACGCATTATTTATTAATTTCAAATGGTTCACCGCTTATGTATTTATTATATTCTTCTTGTAAACTTCCGTTTAGCATTTTTTCTTCTAAATCCTTTCTACTTATAGTTCCTTTTAAATATTTTTCGACCATTAAACTAGCAATTGGAGCAGCCCATCTTCCGCCCCAATATCCGTTTTCTACAAATACGGCAATGGCAATTTTAGGGTTGTTTTTTGGTGCAAAAGCAACAAAAATAGAATGATCGGTAAGCTGTGTTCGTACGCCCTTTATTTTTTGAAAAACCTCTGTTGTACCTGTTTTTCCACAAATATCTATACCTTTTATTCGAGAACTATATCCTGTTCCTCCTTTTTTTTGATATACATCTAACATACCTTGTATAACTGGGGCGAAATGTTGTGAACTAATAGATGTATTATGTTTTTTTGTAAATTTTTTAGAAATGGCTTTATCTTTTATGTTTTTAATAATATGTGGCGTGTAATAGTATCCATTGTTGGCAATAGCGGCAGTCATATTTGCTAGTTGAATAGGACTTGTAGAAACTTCTCCTTGACCAATTGCATTAGAAATAGTAAACGTACTGTACCATCTATTTTTCCCGTACCATTTATCATAAAAATCAACGTCTGGTATTCGTCCTTTTGTTCCTATTGGCAAATCATACCCTAAAAAATTTCCTAATCCAAAGCTTTTTACATGGTTACTCCAAACTCTCATTCCTTCTTTTGTGGTTGGATATTTATCGATTATTTTTTTGTACGTATTTCCAAAATAAGCATTACACGAGGCAAAAATACCTTTGTTTAAATTGTTGCTAGATCCATAACTACAATGGCAACCTAATGGTTTTTTTCCGCCGTAATGAAAACCATGTTTACAAGTAAAACGTGTGTTAGGTGTTATTACATTTTCCTCTAAACCAATTAGTGCATTAAGTAGTTTAAATGGTGATCCTGGCGAATATTGCGCTTGTAAACTTCTGTCATACAGTGGTTTTGAAATAGAATCATAAAATAATTTATTAAAATTTTTAGATCGTTGCCTACCAACCAATAAAGCAGGGTTGTAGCTTGGCGCGGATATTAAAGCTAAAATTTCCCCTGTTTTAGGCTCTATGGCAACAATTCCTCCTCGTTTGTTTATCATTAGTTTTTCTCCATATTTTTGCAAAACCGCATCTATGGTTATGGTAATGTCTTTTCCTTTTTTTGATAAGGTATCTAAAGCTCCATTTTTATAAGCACCAATGTTTCTGCCATATCTGTCTTTTTGAATGTATTTTACCCCTTTTTTTCCTCGTAATTCTTTTTCATAAAAAGTTTCTACTCCTGTTTTTCCATATAAATCTCTCAATTTGTAATAAAAGTCTTTTTTAATTTTTTCAGGTGTAACTTCTGCTAAATATCCTAAAACATTTGCGCCCATTGTAGTCTGATAATTTCTTGTCGACCGTTTTTGTATGTAAAAACCTTTAAATTTTCTAATTTTTTCTTGTAATGGAGCGTGTTCTATTTTAGATAGCTGACCAACAACTACAGAAGGAAGTCGTGGGGAGTAATGACGTGCTTTTTTAAGTTGTTTTTTAAGTTGTTTTTTTGAAATATTCAGCAAATTACATAGTAAAATGGTGTCAAATGGTTTTACTTTTTTAGGTACTACCATTATGTCATACGCAGGTTGGTTCGCAACTAATAAAATTCCATTACGGTCATAAATGTGTCCTCTTTCTGGGTAAATATATTCCCGTTTATAAGCATTGTTGTACGATTTTTTTTTGTAGCTCTCGTCTATTATTTGCAAATAAAATAATCTTCCAATAAATAGTACTCCAGTACTAATAACCAATAAGTATAGTAGTGCTTTTCTCATCGTTTTTTATGGCTACGAAATAAGTGTAAGAGTAAACTACTTAGTAGTAAGGTATAGATACTAGAAAAAAGTATGTTTGTTAAGGTATCTCCTATAAAATTAAGAGTTCCTGCCTCTAAAAAGAATAAAAATAAATGATGAATGCTGATTAAAATAGCGAAATATGAAATACGTTGAACAAAATCGGTTTTAGTAAATTTTATATGATGAAATTCATAATTTGTACCAAACGAAAACTTTAAAGCTATGGGTCTAATATAAGTTATTAATAAACATGCTGCTGCATGAACACCTCCAGATGTAGAAAACACATCAATAGATAATCCAAGTAAAAAGCTAAGAAAAATAAGTAATAAACGGTTAGTTTTTACAGGGTATATTAAAATAAAAAGCACATACACATACGGTACGTATCCAAAAAAACTCATGTTATTAAATAACAAAACTTGACTTAGTATAAGTATAAAAAACAATGCAATATGTGTAAATAATTCTTTATTCATAGGTTATTGAGAATTGTTTTTACTCGTTTTCAGTTTCATTTAGGAGTTTATCTATTTCTTTTTTATTTTTATTTTTAATTACATATACATAACCAACAGTACTCATATCGTTAAATAACTTCAAATCTATTTGGTAATAGTTTTTAGATCTGTTTAGGTTGGCTTTTACTATTTTTCCGATAGGAATTCCTTGTGGGAATACAGAATAATTACCCGTTACAACAGTATCATTTACAGCAACAGGCGTAACACTAGTAATGTCTTCTAATTGTGTGTTTTTAGAGTCAATTCCGTTCCAACTTAAAGATCCAATATGATTACTTTTTTTTAGTTGTGCATTAATTTTAGAGTCGGTGTTTAAAATAGATATTATAGTGGCATAATTTTCTCCGACGTTTCCGATAACACCAATAATTCCGTTACTGGTAATTACACCCATATCGGTAGTAATTCCATCTTTTTTACCTTTATTTATAAGTAATATGTTTTTCTTTTTTCGAAAACTATTTTTTATTAGTTTTGCAGGTATAATTTTATAAGGCGTTTCTTTATTAAAGTGCTGTGTGGTTTGAAACGAGTAATTGCTAAGTTTTTTTCGCAATTGTGCGTTTTCTTCTAACAAGCGTTTGTTGTAGGTTTTTAAGTTTAAAAACTCATTAAATGAGTTGGATGAATTATGAATACTACCCGTAATTGAGTTGGTTGCATTTATAAATTTACTTTTATGGTAACTGTGAAATTGTATTGTTAGTGCTAAAGAAACACAAAGCAATATTAAAAAAAATAAAAAGCTCTTATGTCGTACTAAAAACGATATTAGCTGTTGCATTGTTTTACTTATTTAGTCAATACGTTTTTGTATTTTTCAATATTTTTTAAAACTATGCCTGTACCTCTTACTACTGCTCTTAATGGGTCTTCTGCTATGTAAACGGGCAAGTCTGTTTTTCTAGATAGTCGTTTGTCTAAACCTCTTAGCATCGATCCACCACCTGCTAAGTAAATACCTGTATTATAAATATCAGCAGCTAATTCAGGAGGAGTTCTGGATAGGGTTTCCATTACAGCATCTTCAATACGTAAAATAGATTTATCTAATGCTTTTGCAATTTCTCTGTATGATACTTGTACTTGTTTGGGTTTTCCTGTTAGCAAATCTCTACCTTGTACGTCCATGTCTTCTGGTGGAGAATCTAAATCTTCTGTAGCCGCACCAATTTGTATTTTTACATTTTCTGCGGTTCTATCTCCAATGTATAAGTTATGCTGCGTACGCATGTAATAAATTATATCATTTGTAAAAACGTCTCCTGCTACTTTTACTGAAGTATCACAAACAATACCTGCAAGGGCTATTACTGCAATTTCGGTAGTACCGCCACCAATATCAACGACCATATTTCCTTTGGGTTCCATAATATTTATGCCTATACCAATTGCTGCTGCCATAGGTTCGTGTATTAAATATACTTCTTTACCATTTACGCGTTCGGCAGATTCTTTTACTGCTCTCATTTCTACTTCTGTAATTCCTGAAGGAATACAAATAACTAAACGTAATGATGGTGGAAATAGTTTCTTTTTTAATGCTGGAATACTTTTAATAAACATGGTTAGCATTTTTTCTGAAGCATCAAAATCAGCAATTACACCATCTTTTAAAGGACGAATGGTTTTAATGTTTTCGTGGGTTTTTCCTTGCATCATTTTAGCGGATTGACCAACGGCAATTATTTTTCCTGTAATTCTATCTTTTGCAACAATAGATGGAGCGTCTATTACTACTTTTCCGTTATGTATAATTAACGTGTTTGCGGTTCCTAAATCGATTGCGATTTCTTCCGTAAGAAAATCAAAAAATCCCATAAAAATACTTTGTTTTGAGGGTAAATATCCTGTAATTTCCCAAAGATATGAAATTTATGTGGTTTTAAAGTTAAAAAAGAGCCTTCAAAATAAAAAATACTTTGAAGGCTCTTAAAGTGTAGTTTGTATTTCAATACAATAGCTTTGTTTAATCTACCAAAACAATAACTTTATTATCTTTCATTTCCAACGCTCCGCCATTAATTGTTAATACGGCAGCGTTATTTTTGTTTGTTGAAAATTTGTCAGCAACCGATTTATTTAAAGTTATGTTTCCATAAATTTTAATGATTCCTTTATTTAAAATAGAAATAATAGGAGCGTGATTATCTAACATCTGAAATTCTCCATTTACTCCAGGAACAGAGATAGAAGTTACGTTTCCACTATATAAAATAGCCTCTGGTGTTATAATTTCTAAATACATATATTTTAGTTTTCAGCTAACATTTTTTCTCCTGCTTCAATAGCTTCTTCAATAGTACCTTTAAGGTTAAAAGCGGATTCTGGCAAATGGTCTAATTCACCATCCATAATCATCTTAAATCCTTTAATAGTATCTTTAATATCTACTAAACATCCTTTTAAACCTGTAAATTGTTCTGCTACATGAAATGGCTGAGATAGAAAACGCTGTACACGTCTTGCTCTTCCTACCGCTAGTTTATCTTCTTCAGATAATTCTTCCATTCCTAAAATGGCAATAATATCTTGCAATTCTTTGTAACGTTGTAGTAATTCTTTTACTTTTTGTGCAGTATCATAATGTTCATCGCCTAAAATATCTGCCGTTAAAATTCGAGAAGTAGAATCTAATGGATCTACTGCTGGATAAATACCTAGTTCTGCAATTTTACGAGATAATACGGTTGTAGCATCTAAATGTGCAAACGTTGTTGCTGGTGCTGGATCTGTTAAATCATCTGCTGGAACATAAACTGCTTGCACTGATGTTATTGATCCTTTTTTAGTAGAGGTAATACGTTCTTGCATTGCTCCCATTTCTGTTGCTAATGTTGGCTGATAACCTACCGCTGAAGGCATACGACCTAGTAGTGCTGATACTTCAGAACCTGCTTGTGTAAAGCGGAAAATATTATCTACAAAAAATAATACATCTTTTCCTTGTTCGTCTCCGCCGCCATCACGAAAGTATTCTGCTATAGTTAAACCAGATAAGGCAACACGTGCACGTGCACCTGGTGGCTCATTCATTTGTCCGAATACAAAAGTAGCTTTAGACTCTTTCATGCCATCCATATCTACTTTTTGCAAATCCCATCCACCTTCTTCCATAGATTCCATAAAATCATCACCGTATTTGATAATTCCTGATTCTAACATTTCACGAAGTAAATCATTTCCTTCACGAGTTCTTTCTCCTACTCCTGCGAATACTGAAAGACCTCCATGACCTTTTGCTATATTATTAATCAACTCTTGAATTAATACTGTTTTTCCTACTCCAGCGCCACCAAATAATCCAATTTTACCTCCTTTTGCATACGGCTCAATTAAATCAATTACTTTAATACCTGTAAATAAAACTTCCGTAGAAGTTGATAGGTCTTCAAATTTTGGTGCTTGTCTGTGAATAGACATGCCGTCTTTACCTGTTTTAGGTAAGTCTTTTAATCCGTCAATAGGGTCTCCTATTACATTAAAAAGACGTCCGTAAACATCATCTCCAATTGGCATTTGTATCGGGACTCCAGTAGCTATTACTGCTGTACCTCTACTTAAACCATCTGTAGAATCCATTGAAATAGTACGTACTGTATTTTGTCCAATATGGGATTGTACTTCAAGGATTAATTTGTTTCCGTTATTATTTACCTCTAATGAATCATAAATTCTTGGAAGTTCGGTATTTGCGCTGTCGAATACTACATCTACAACTGGTCCGATAATTTGTGCAACTTTTCCTGTAACTGCTGACATTGTTGATTATTTAATGTTTAAAAATAATAATACAAAAACGATTATTCATCGTTTTTTGCGGTGCAAATATAGTGTTTTTATTGTAATAATTAAATATTGCGGCTATTTATTATACAAAAAAACACCTTGATTATAAGGTGTTTTTTTTGTATAATACTCTAGGTTATACTTACTCTACGGTAACTGACTTTGCTAGGTTACGAGGCTGGTCTACATTACAGTTTCTCATTACCGCTATATGATATGATAGTAATTGTAAAGGTATTGTTGTTAATAATGGGCTTAGTAGCTCCATAGTATCTGGAACTTCTATTACATGATCTGCTAATTTTCTAACCTCAACATCTCCTTTAGTTACGATTGCTATAATTTTTCCTTTACGTGCTTTTATTTCTTCTATATTACTTACTACTTTTTCATAATGTCCTTTTTTAGTAGCGATTACTACTATTGGCATTTGTTCATCAATTAAGGCTATTGGTCCGTGTTTCATTTCTGCAGCAGGATATCCTTCTGCATGAATATACGAAATTTCTTTTAGCTTTAATGCGCCTTCTAATGCTACAGGAAAATTAAACCCTCTTCCTAAGTATAAGAAATTAGTGGCATCTTTATAAACAGCGGCAATATTTTTTATATTTTCTTCTGATGTTAGTGCTTCTGTTACTTTATCTGGTATTAATTCTAATTCTTGTAAATGTGCATGATAATTAGAGTTTGAAATGCTTCCTTTTGCTTTTGCTATTTTTAGTGCCATTAAGGTTAGTACCGTAATTTGGGTTGTAAATGCTTTGGTTGATGCTACGCCAATTTCTGGTCCTGCGTGTGTATAAGCTCCTGCGTCAGACTCTCTTGAAATGGTTGATCCGACAACATTACATACTCCAAACACAAATGCTCCGTTTTGTTTTGCTAATTGTATTGCAGCGCGTGTATCTGCGGTTTCACCAGATTGGGATATTGCTATTACAATATCTTTATCTGAAATTACAGGGTTTCTATATCTAAATTCGGATGCGTATTCTACTTCTACAGGTATTCTGATTAAGCTTTCAAAAACATATTCAGCTACTAAACCTGCGTGCCAAGAGGTTCCGCAAGCTACTATAATAATACGATCGGCGTTTAAAAATCGTTCTAAATGATCATCAATTCCTGCCATTCTAATAATGCCTTCGTTTACTAGCATTCTACCCCTATAGGTGTCTTTTATGGCGTTCGGTTGTTCAAAGATTTCTTTGAGCATAAAGTGGTCGTAACCTCCTTTTTCTATTTGTTCTAAATTCAGTTCTAATTCTTGTATTACAGTTGTAATTAAAGAATCGTCTGCAATTTTTCTGATTTTTATTTTTTTTCCTACTCTAATTACTGCTATTTCTCCATCTTCTAAATAAATGGCGTTGCTTGTGTACTCAATAAATGGTGATGCATCTGAGGCAATAAAAAATTCTTTTCTATCTTCTCCTATTCCTATTGCTAATGGGCTTCCCATACGAGCAACAACTAATTCGTTTGGTTTCTTTTTATCAAAAACTACAATTGCATACGCACCTGTTACTTGTGTTAATGCTAATCGTACTGCTTTTCCTAACTTTAAATTTTCGCTTTTTTGAACGTATTCTATTAGGTTTATTAAAACTTCTGTATCAGTATCTGAATTAAAAACGTAGCCTTTATTTTGTAATTCTTTTTTTAAAGATGAGTAATTTTCTATGATTCCGTTGTGTATAACTACAAGATCTTTAGAGTTTGAGAAATGTGGGTGAGAGTTTGTATCATTTGGAATTCCGTGTGTAGCCCAACGTGTATGACCTACACCTATTGTTCCTACTAATGAAATTTCTTTTTTTGCTCTTTCTTGTAAATCGACAACTTTACCTTTTGTTTTAGATAGGTTTATATTTTCGCCATCGTATAATGCAATACCTGCGCTATCATATCCTCTATACTCTAAACGTTGTAATCCTTTTATTATAATTGGGTAAGCGTTTCTGTAACCTATATATCCTACTATTCCACACATATTTTATTTAGTTAGTTTTTGTATAATGAATTTTTAACTTTAATTTTTTAGGTCCCATAGCATTCTCATTGTACAGAATAGTTCCTTTATGTGAAATTACTGAAGACGACAATACATCACTAGGATTGGTGCTGTTTTTTAAACTAGAGCTAGTTAATAAATTTACATTGTTGGAGATAACGAGTCCTAATTTTACATTAGTTGAATCTTTTTTAATAATATTATTAATATGTTCTGTAATGTTTATTTTATATTTTATTCCTTTTCCCGAGTCATCTCTTTCTAAGCGACCTAGGTGATTTATTTTTGAAAACAATGGGCTTATACTATTAGTTGCATCTGCTAAATAATCTGTTAATATTCTGTTGTTTTCTATGTCGTATAAAAAAATGCGTTCTGGTTCTTCTTCTCCTCCATTCATACTAGAATCATCTACATAAAACTCAATATGTGCTTCATTTAGCAACCAATTTTCTGCTAAATCTTGAATGTCTGACAATTCAGTAGATGTTCTGTCGCTATCTGATATAGGGTTAAATAAATCGATTTTTACGATTGATCCTTCTCCTGATTTTAAGTATATTTTATTAGTTTCTTCCGTGTAAGAAAAGTTATTTATAAATGTATTTACGCTGCTTCCATTAAATTGTATTTCAATAGTGTCTTTTAATGGTGTTATTCCTCCGTTTGGATCGTCATATTGGTATTCTACTTCTATTTTTACTTGTGAAACATCTAAGCCAAGTAAGGTTCCATTACCTGAAATGTTTTCTGCTTTTAGATAGAATCCTCTAAAGTAATTTTGAAATTCGCTTTTAGATGATAGTGCTATTTCATTTGCAGGGTCTATCAACCAATTAAATAAAGTTGTAGGTGCTGATCCTCCAGTATTTAATAATGTTTTTCGAAGTCTTGGTGATAAATATTCGGTTTGTGAATTACCGTTTGCATCTAAATAAACATTTACTATTTGAAATTCACTAACATTAAAATTCGTTTCGGTAAAAATTAAGTTTGCAGGGTTGTTTGAGCTATGAGGTGCAAATATTGCATCTTCGTTTGAGTAGTATTTTTGTCTTTCTTCAAAGTTTGTACTTGGATCAAAGTCATTTAAAAAATAATCTGATTTATACAATGACAATTGCATAGGTGCGTTTCCGTAAATTGAATCTAATTTATAATCATTTCCTCCAGTTTCTTTTACCGATATTATGTTGCTATAATAAGGCATTGAAAATATTACTTTGGTAATTACCGGGTTTGTTCCAAAGTCTTTTCCGTATTCGCTAAGTTCTACTTGTGTTAATATGTTTGCGGTGGTGTTACCGTAAACAGGGTCATTATAATACCCCAGTATATTGTATGGCAAATTATCTGTTTGTACAGGATAAGCTCCGTCTAATCTAAAGTTTTCAGTAGTTATCGTTGTTGTTTCGTTTACGTTAATTGTAAAATTAGTTTCATTTACTAAGTCTACGCCAATAGAATCAAAGTCTTTGTCGCATGAAATTAATATTGCGCTCATACTTAATAAAGCTAAAAAATGCTTCATAGGTTGTTTTGTTTTAAAATTATTTATTTTTCTTCTTCGTCTTCCTCTCCAATTAATTCTTGATAGAAAGATAGGTATGCGCTTTCAACTTCTTCGGGAGATTTGAATTGCAAAGTAGGTATTTTTAATGTGTCAAGATATGAGATTAACTCACTATTAACATTTTTAGAAGCAATTACAACTCCGTCAGAATTGTCTGCTGCTAGTTTCATTAAGTTTGTATAGGTAGGTTTTTCGATTGTTTTTAACGCTTTACCTTTAATTTCATCAAACTTTATTTTATTAATTAAATCAGAGTTTAGTTCACCTTCGTATCCATCACTATATATTGATGTTATTATTTTACTATCTAAAAATATAGGTTCATCTTTAAAATAGTTTTTTAAATATAATGGTACTAATGAAGCTAACCAACCGTGTACATGTATAACGTCTGGCGCCCAATTTAGTTTTTTAACGGTTTCTATAACTCCTTTTGCGAAAAATATTGCACGTTCATCATTGTCTTCAAAAAGTTTTCCATCTTCACCTGTAAAGGTTGCTTTTCTTTTAAAATATTCTTCATTATCTATAAAATAAACTTGCATGCGCTCTTTAGGTATCGATGCTACTTTTATAATAAGCGGCATATCTAAATCGTTTATAACCATATTCATTCCAGATAACCTAATTACTTCGTGTAATTGGTGTCTACGCTCGTTAATGTTACCAAAACGCGGCATAAATATTCGGGTTTGTCCTCCTGCACCGTTTACTATTTTTGCTACTTGAAATGAAGTGGAAGAAATTTCGGTTTCTGGCAAATAAGGTACAACCTCAGATGATATGTATAGTACTCGCTTATCTTTCATGTGTTCTTGTGCTTTTTTGTATTGTAAATATTAATGTTGCTATTTAAAAATTCAATGTCAAAACTTTGCAAAATTACAAAAATTATGCAAATTAACAGTAATGTATTATGTTTGCCTTTTATTTAATTTATTTAAATGACTATTTTAAAAACAAATACTGCCGTAAAAACATATTTAGAAACACTAAAAAAGAAAGGTAAGACTATTGGGTTTATCCCTACAATGGGAGCTTTACACATAGGTCACCTTTCTTTAATAAAAAAAGCATTAGCTGAAAATGATGAAGTTATAGTCAGTGTTTTTGTAAACCCAACTCAGTTTGATAATCGTAAAGATTTAAAAAAATACCCGAGAACTTTACAAAAAGATGCAGATTTAATAGCAACTTTAAGTACTAAAGTGATTGTTTTTTCGCCAAATGCATCTGAGGTTTATGGAAACAACATACAAGTAAAACAATATTCCTTTGATGGTTTAGAGCATCAAATGGAAGGAAAATTTAGAGCAGGTCATTTTAATGGTGTTGGTACAATTTTAGATTATTTTTTTACTTTATTAAAACCTACACGTGCTTATTTTGGAGAAAAAGATTTTCAGCAATTACAAATTGTAAAAAAATTAGTTTCTAAATATCAATTAGGGGTTCAAATAATTGGTTGTAAAATATGGAGAGAAAAATCGGGTTTAGCAATGAGTTCTCGTAATGAACGTTTAAGTATAAACGGGAAAAAAGAAGCTGCTTTTATTTATGAAATACTTTTGAAGGCAAAAGAAAAATTTGAAGAAAAAAGTGCTAAAAAAACAGAAGAATGGGTGCTAAATCAATTTGTGAAAAATTCGTTTTTTAAATTAGAATATGTTACTATTGCAGAAGTTACGACCTTAAAGTCTGTAAAAAGAAAATCAACAACTAAAAAATATAGAATATTTATAGCTGCCTTTATTGATCATGTTAGATTAATAGACAATATCGCTTTAAATTAATATCTTTGCCTTATGTTAATACACGTAGTAAAATCAAAAATTCATAGAGTTAAAGTAACTGGTGCCGATTTAAATTATATTGGCAGTATTACTATTGATGAAAACTTAATGGATGCCGCAAATATTGTACAAGGTGAAAAAGTGCAAATTGTAAACAATAATAACGGAGAACGTTTAGAAACTTACGCCATACCTGGAACCCGAAATTCAGGAGAAATTATATTAAACGGAGCTGCCGCACGTAAAGTTGCAAAAGGTGATACGCTTATTTTAATAACATATGCTGTAATGGATATTAAGGAAGCTAAAAACTTTAAACCATCATTGGTGTTTCCTAATGAAAGTACTAATTTGCTAAATTAATTTTTTTTTGAAAAAACAACAAGTTATAAAAGCGCTAAAAATTGGTATTCCCATCTTTTTTGGTGTTTTTTTAATTTGGATAACCTATAAAAATACGACTTCACAAGAACGAGAAGATGTATTGCACTACATTAAAAATGCCAATTATTTTTGGGTAATTCTTTCTATTTTTTTAGGATTATTAAGTCATTTATCACGTGCATACCGTTGGGGTTTTGCTTTAGAAGCTATTGGCTACAAACCTAAGTTTTTAAATCGATTTATGGCAGTAATGATTGCCTATTTTGCTAACTTAGGCATTCCTCGTTCTGGAGAAGTTTTAATAGCAACCACATTAAGCACCTATGAAAACGTACCTTTTGAAAAAGCATTTGGCACCATTGTAGCAGAGCGAATTGCAGACGTTATTATGTCTTTATTTTTTATATTAATTGCTTTAATTTTAAAGTTTGACCTCATCAGTAAAATTTTTATTGATATTTTTATCTTTATAAAAAATAAGACAACAGGAAACTTTATGGTGTTAATTTTTTTTTCAATACTATTGCTTCTTCTTTTATATAGTATTTACAGGGTTTTTAGAAACTCTAAAAACAAACTGTTTCAAAAAACAACATCGTTTGCTTTAGGACTAAAAGAAGGAATACTTAGTATTTTTACTATGCAAAAAAAATGGGCATTTATTGGACATACCGTTTTTATATGGTCACTTTATTTATTCATGTTTTATGTCGTATTTTTTGCAATACCAGAAACTACAAACATATCGTTTAGCGCAGCAATTGTTTCGTTTGTAACAGGCTCATTTGTTATTGCAACAACTAATGGCGGTTTAGGTAGTTTTCCGTTAGTAATACAAGAAACTTTATCACTTTTTAATATCAGCACACAAAGCGGTTTAGCAATTGGTTGGATTATTTGGAGTTCACAAACCATATTAACCGTAACCACAGGAGTTTTATCATTCTTTTATCTACCAATGTACAACAGTAAAAATAAAACTAACTGTGTTTAACGCAAAGTAAATAATAACTATATTGCCCTATCAAAAATAAGTAAATTATGAGAAACACAATACTACTTTTTACACTACTTTTAATCGGAACAACTTTATTTGCACAAGTAAATTACACCGAAATTAAAGATGCTAACGGCGAAAAAAGGCAACTAAAAATACAACTGCCACGTAATTATAGTGTAAATACCGACAAAACATACCCTGTAATTATAGTTTTAGACGGCGATTACCTGTTTGAGCCTGTCGCAGGAATAGTCGATTATTACTCGTATTGGGATGAATTCCCAGAATCTATTATAATAGGAATAAACCAATACAATAAAAAAACAGATGATTTTTTTTTAGATGAAATATCAGGATTACCAACCAACCTTGGAGAAACCTTTATGAATTTCATAACCTACGAACTCTTTAATTTTATAGATAATAACTACAGAACCATTACTAAAAGAACCATTATTGGACACGGGGAATCTGCAAATTTTATTAATTTTTATCTTCTACAACAAAAACCTTTTTTTAACGCTTACATTTCATTAAGCCCTAATTTATCTGCAAAAATGGAAACTTATTTAACAACGCGGTTATCACAAGAAATGGAATCTACTATTTTTTACTCCTTAACAACATCCGAAAATGATCGAAAAAAGAGTAAAGCAAAAATAATTGCATTAAACAAAAAATTAGAACCCATTACAGTTGATAAATTTCATTACAACTACAATTTTTACAAACAAAAAACACATTATGAGTTAGTAACTCATGCATTACCAGAAGCATTTGAAACAATGTATTACGCATTTAAACCCATTGACAGAAAAGAATACAAAGAAAAAATACTAGTTTATAAAGACGGAACAGCGTATGATTATTTAATAAAAAAATATGCCGATATAAAAGCACTTTATGGTGTCGAAAAAACTATTCGTTTAAATGATTTTAAAGCAACAGAAGCAGCTTTGAAAAAAAATGAAGAATGGGAAGTATTTGAAGCGTTAGCAAAATTAGCAAAAAACGAATATCCCGAAACAATGCTAAGTTTTTATTACAAAGCATTATTTTATGAAAACACAGGAGAACCTAAAAAAGCAATTCGATCCTATATGTTAGCTTTTAACAGGAAAGAAATAGGAAAATTAACAGCCGATGACATGTTACAATACGCAGAAAGTATAAAAGCCGATTTCGGATTTAAATAAAAACATATTTTGTGGCTAAAGTAAAAACAACATATTATTGTCAAAATTGCGGGTCTTCCTATTCTCGTTGGCAAGGACAATGCAATACCTGTAAAGAATGGAATACTATTGCAGAAGAAATTATACAAAAAGAGGACAAAAAAGCATGGAAGTCAAACTCAAACAACAAAGTTAGAGCTGCACAACCCATAAAAATATCAGAAATAAAAGCCACACATGAAACCCGATTAAAAACGCTAAACAAAGAATTTAATCGAGTTTTAGGAGGCGGTTTAGTGCCTGGTTCTTTAACGCTTTTAGGAGGTGAACCTGGTATCGGAAAATCGACACTTTTATTACAAATAGCACTACAATTACCCTATAAAACCCTATATGTTTCAGGAGAAGAAAGCGCACACCAAATAAAAATGCGAGCACAACGCATAACTTCAAATTCCGATTTATGTTATATTTTAACCGAAACAAAAACACAAAATATATTTAAACAAATAGAAGAAATTAAACCCGAGATTGTAGTTATAGACTCTATACAAACATTACATACCGATTATGTAGAATCTTCAGCAGGAAGCATTTCTCAAATACGAGAAACCACATCCGAACTTATAAAGTTTGCAAAAGAAACTGGCACACCTGTAATTTTAATTGGTCATATTACCAAAGATGGAGCTATTGCAGGACCAAAAATACTAGAACACATGGTAGATACCGTTTTACAATTTGAAGGCGATCGAAACCATGTATATCGAATATTACGTTCGTTAAAAAATCGATTCGGATCCACCCATGAAATTGGAATTTACGAAATGCAAGGTAACGGATTACGAGAAGTACTAAACCCATCAGAAATATTAATATCAAAAAACACAACACCTTTAAGTGGTAATGCAATTGCAGTAAGTTTAGAAGGCATGCGAGCTTTACTAATAGAAATACAAGCGCTGGTAAGCACTGCAGTTTACGGAACACCACAACGTAGCGCAACAGGTTATAATGCCAAACGATTAAATATGTTGTTAGCCGTTTTAGAAAAAAGAGCAGGTTTTAGGTTAGCCACAAAAGACGTGTTTTTAAACATAACAGGAGGCATAACCGTAAATGACCCTGCAATAGATTTAGCAGTAATAGCAGCTATTTTGTCTAGTAATGAAGACCTTGTAATTAAAAAAAATATTGCATTTGCAGGAGAAGTTGGCTTGTCAGGAGAAATAAGACCCATAAACAAAATAGATCAACGCATTTCTGAAGCCGAAAAACTAGGATTCTCAAAAATAATGGTGGCAAAGCACAATAAAATAGGACTAAAAACCACAAAAATTGAAATTATATTAGTCGAAAAAATAGAAGACGTAATTACAGTCTTATTTGAATAATCATTTTTTATCATTGTCATCCTATATTTAAAAAGATAAAATACCGCTTCACTATAAAAAATATTGTGTCCTACTCTTTAATCAAGTGTGATTTATAAATACTATAAATCAACCAAAAATAGACAAATAGCTTTTGAATATTCGTGTAAAATTTAATCGGACAACGATAAATTTTATTACTAACTTAACATTGTTTAGAATACAGATATTTCGTATCTTTGTGTCTTGCAAAAAAAAATATGCCAACAGGACTTAAATTAGGTTTAGATGATTTCTTAGAAGATGATTTTGAGCTATTTGCCATTTATACCACTCTGGAAATCTACCGAATAGCCTATTTTTTAAACAAAACATTTGCACTAAATTTAACCTATAAACAAAATTTAGATAGTTTTAACTTGTTTGAATACAAAAGCACTAAACACCTAGAAACTTGGAGTTTAGTAAGTAATATAGGAGAGCGCAACGCAATAAATAATAAAGACACTCTTATTTTTGATGCCGCACCCATTAGTATTAGAACCTACTTAATACCAGAATATAAAAAAGCAGATTGTTTTCTAAAAATTGAAAACTTTAACTTTAACCAAAATATAATAACCAACCTCAGTAAAATACAACACGTAATAACTGCTTTTGAGATAAACACAACCCAATTAAAATCTAAAAACAACTTAATTTTTTATTAAAATGCCACTATTAAACAAAACCAAAATTGTAGCCACTCTAGGTCCTGCAAGCTCATCAAAAGAAATTATACATAAAATGATAAAAGCAGGAGTAAATGTATTTCGCATTAACTTTTCTCATGCTGATTATGACAACGTATTAAGTTGTATTAAAATCATTAGAGATTTAAATGAAAAACACAAATACAATATAGCGATTTTAGGTGATTTACAAGGTCCTAAATTACGTGTAGGCGTAATGAAAAAAGATGTTGTTGTCGAAAAAGGAGATACTATTACATTTTGCACAGGAAAACCCTTTGATGGTAATTCCGAACGTGTATATATGAATTACGAGAAATTTCCGAAAGACGTAAAAAAAGGAGAGCGTATTTTATTAGATGACGGTAAATTAATATTTGAAGTTACTAAAACCAATGGTAAAAATGAGGTAGAAACAATCGTTATACAAGGCGGACCACTTCGCTCCAAAAAAGGAGTAAACCTGCCTAATACAAACATTTCATTACCTGCTTTAACCAAAAAAGATATTGCCGATGCAGAGTTTGCCATAAAACAAAAAGTAGATTGGTTAGCGCTTTCCTTTGTGCGTCATGCAGCAGATATTAAATTATTGCAAAATTTAATTAATAAATTTTCAGACTTTAAAATTCCAATTATCGCCAAAATAGAAAAACCAGAAGGCGTAGCAAATATTAAAGAAATTGTACAAAGCTGTGACGCATTAATGGTTGCACGTGGCGATTTAGGAGTAGAAATTCCTGCAGAAGAAGTGCCATTAGTACAAAAAGAACTCGTAGTACATGCCAAAAAAGCAAGAATACCCGTAATTATTGCGACACAAATGATGGAAACCATGATTGATAGCTTAACACCAACACGTGCCGAAGTAAATGATGTTGCCAACTCAATTATGGATGGCGCCGATGCTGTAATGCTTTCTGGAGAAACATCTGTAGGAAAATACCCTGTTGAAGTTGTTGAAACTATTACAAAAATTATTAAAAGTGTAGAAGACTCACCACTAATTACCGTACCACAAATAGCGCCACATATTAAAACCAATAGATATATTACAAAATCAGTATGCTATCATGCAGCTAATATGGCAGGCGATATTGATGCAAAAGCAATATGTACCCTAACCAACTCTGGTTATACCGCTTTTCAAATTTCATCATGGAGACCAAATGCACTTATTTTAGCTTTTACTTCTAACAAAAATATATTAGCACGTTTAAGTTTATTATGGGGCGTAAAAGGTATTTATTATGACAAATTTACCAGTACAGACGACACCGTAGATGATGTAAATAAAATATGTTTTGAGCATGGATATGTTAAAAAAGGAGATTATTTAATTAACCTAGCCTCTATGCCAATTGTTAAAAAAGGGATGGTAAATACGTTAAGAGTCTCAGTAATTGAGTAAGATTTTAAATCAAATAAAATACTTTTTAAAAATG
>CAZWNY010000023.1:21178-22469 GCA_964635575.1 uncultured Kordia sp.
CATCTCCTGTTGCAGTAACCTCATCTACATTATATGCTATTGCGTCATCTGAATTTCTAACGGCAAATTCTCCCATAAACGAAATTCCTTTATACTTAAACATTGCATCTACAAAAATAGTTTCTACATCGGTTTCAAAAAAACCAGTTTCACTATCATTTAACATATAACTTCCTTGACTTCCTTTGTTTTTTACGGCGTTATCATTAAAATTATAGGTTGCTGCTAATGAAAATTTAGGTTTTTTCTCTCGTTTTAAATCACTTGAGCTATAATCTCCTTTTCCTTCAAAAGTTCCGAAAGGCAAAAGTTCTATTCTTGCGGTATATTGATGTCCTCCTAAGTTTCCTGTGGAAACGTTTCTTCCTTCTCCTTGAGAGATAGAAATTATGTCTCTAATTAAAAAATTATCTGATATTTTAAAATAATGACGTAATTGCAATCCTAAATCACGATCTATATTAAAATTTCTATTTAATAACGAACGATCTACAAACTGCAAACTTGCTGAAGATACTACACGTTCTCTATTTCCTGGTAATTTTGTTTGTCCCGCCCAAAGTGTTATATTTTTATAAAAATTCCATTTTACAACTGCATCTAAAATATACCTTGGAGCATTATTGGTAAACTCCGAAACTCCTCCGATGTCATTATTAGATAACCCTAGCTCAATTTTATATTTTAGTTTTGGTGTATAGGCAAAGCCATCAAACTTTAAACGTGCTCTACGAATTAAAAATGAGCTTTCTGCCTTTCCATAATCGCCATTAGCATCAATACTCCAAGAATTTGTTGATAAGGTTTGCACTCTCATTCCCATTTTCATTGTCCAAGTACTATCTTTACCTACAAGATTAAACAATCCTTTTCCGAATTTAGGAGTTGGTGTTTGTTGTGCGAATATAAAAACACTTGTTAGTAACAATATTAATAGCGTATAAATTTTAATATTTTTCATTGTGGGTTTTATTTTTGCACAAAGAAAATTCATTAATTACAAAATGATGTTACCTTAATGTTAAGAAGATATTAATTTATACTTAAAAAATTATCACAAAAATTTAATATCAATTCCAATTTAAACGATAGAATAAATATAACATCTATTTTTTACTAGTTATATTTAATTATTTTTGATAAAAAATTGAATCTAATATAAATAATTTGCCCAATCTATAAATAAGTAGTATTATTGCACCCACAAATTAGGTCCCATAGCTCAGTTGGTTAGAGCATCTGACTCATAATCAGAGGGTCCCAGGTTCGAGCCCTGGTGGGACCACTTTTT
>CAZWNY010000023.1:22569-25471 GCA_964635575.1 uncultured Kordia sp.
TCATCTTTTTTAGAGTTAATTACCGTTAAACTAATACCGTTAATAGTAATTGATCCTTTTTCTATGGTAATGTTGCCAATAGCATCATCATATTTAAAAGAAAAAATAGTGCTTCCATTTTCTGTTTCAATATTGGTGCAAATTGCGGTCTGGTCAACATGACCTTGCACAATATGCCCATCTAGTCGGGCGCTTAGTTGCATGCCTCTTTCTAAGTTAATAGGAGTTTTTATTTTTAATTTACCAAGTGTTGTTTTTTGTAAAGTTTCTTTAATTGCAGTAACGGTAAAAACAGTATCATTAATAGCTATAACAGTTAAACACACACCATTATGCGCTACGCTTTGATCTATTTTAAGCGCATGGGTGAATTTACTTTTTATACTAAAATGAATATTATCATCTTCTTTTTTAATGTTAATAATTTCTCCAATATCTTCTATAATTCCTGTAAACATTTCTAATAAATAATTAGTTACTTTTGTAGAATCAAAAATACATAAATTTACAGTGTAATTATAAAAGAACAATAACTAAATTATGAATTCATCTTATAAAACAATAATCGGCATATCAATAGGAGATTTAAACGGCATTGGTTCAGAAATTATTTTAAATACATTTTCTGACCCTCGAATGTTCGATTTTTGTACTCCAGTAGTGTTTGCTTCACAAAAAAGCATTCAATATTTAAAAAAGCATTTTAACTCACCTACCTATATTCAACGTGTGGATAGTTTAGATAAACTACAGAGTAAAAAATTAAACATTATAGAGGTTTGGGAAGAAGGTTTTGAATTTAATTTTGGGAAAGAAGATAAAAAAGCTGGGGAATATGCTATAAAATCATTAAAATCAGCTACAAAAGCATTAAAAGAAAATAAAATAGATGCTTTATTAACAGCGCCTATAAATAAATCAAATATTCAGTCTAAAGATTTTTCTTTTCCTGGTCACACCAATTATTTAGAGCAAGAATTAGAAGGAAAATCGCTTATGTTTATGGTTTCAGATACTTTAAAAATCGGATTACTGACTGATCATGTAGCTGTAAAAGATGTAGCCAGTAGCATTACTCCAACATTAATTAAAGATAAAATAATAACTATAAATGATAGTTTAAAAAAAGATTTTGGAATTAGAAAGCCAAAAATTGCAGTTTTAGGTATCAATCCACATTCTGGAGACAATGGAGTAATAGGAAAAGAAGATGATGAAGTATTACGACCAACCTTAAAAGAAATGTCCGATAAAGGAATATTAGTTTACGGGCCTTATGCAGCGGATAGTTTTTTTGGGTCTAATAACTATCAAAAATTTGATGCCATAGTTGCCTCTTATCATGACCAAGGGCTAATACCTTTTAAAACCCTTACCTTTGGTAATGGTGTAAATTTTACCGCAGGACTAAATAAGGTGCGTGTTTCCCCAGATCATGGTACCGCATACGAAATTGCAGGAAAAGGAGAGGCTAGTTCAACTTCATTTAAAGAAGCACTATTTACTGCAATACAAATAGTTAAAAACAGAAATGAATATGAAGAACTGACTAAAGACGTTTTGCGAAAGCGAAAAAAAATATAAACATAAATTCAATACCAATTAAACGTTTGTTTGGTATTATTTTGTAATTTTATAAAAAAATAAAAAAAGTATGTTTTATTATGTAATAGTTGGAATAATAGGATTACTAAGTAGTTTTGTTAGTAAAAAATTAAAAAAGAAGTTTAAAGAATATTCGGAAATATATTTAAAAAATGGACTTACAGGTGCCGAAATAGCCGAAAAAATGCTAAAAGACCATGGTATTTATGATGTAAAAGTAATATCGACACCAGGTATGTTAACCGATCATTACAACCCAACCAATAAAACAGTAAATTTAAGCGAAGTTGTTTACAACCAACGTAACGCGGCAGCGGCAGCGGTTTCTGCACACGAGTGCGGACACGCAATACAACATGCAACAGCATATAGTTGGTTAACATTACGCTCTAAATTAGTACCCGTTGTAAACGTAGCGTCTAGCTTATCCCAATGGGTAATTATGGGTGGTATAGCATTATCCGCAGCCTCTGTTATGGGAAAAACAGTATTGTTAATAGGTATTTTAATGTATGGTATTATAACCACTTTTAGTGTAATTACATTGCCTGTAGAGTATGATGCCAGTAACCGAGCATTAGCATGGTTAGAAAATAAAAACATGTTAACCAGAGAAGAACACGCAGGAGCAAAAGACGCTTTGAAATGGGCTGCAAGAACATACCTTGTTTCAGCAATTGGAGCATTGTCAACATTAATGTATTTTATTTTTAGATACTTAAATTCTAAATAGTTTATGTTAAATCAATTAGAGCTTTACCTAAAATTAGGGTTTAATCACATACTTGATATTAATGGTTACGACCATATTTTATTTTTAGCCGTACTTATTGTTCCTTTTTTATTTAAAGATTATAAAAAAATAGTACTATTGGTTTCAATATTTACCATTGGACATACTTTAGCACTATTATTAGCTGTCTATAAAATAATACACGTTAGTAGTAATTTAGTAGAATTGCTAATACCAACAACTATTTTAATTACAGCCATTTATGCGATTATTTTCACTTCAAAAGCGATCACTAATTTTAGTTTAGAAATTGTAATTACTTTATTTTTTGGATTAATTCACGGGTTAGGCTTTTCTTCTTATTTTAAAATGATAATAGGCAATACCACAAGCAAAATACTTCCGCTTTTGGAATTTGCTTTAGGATTAGAAATTGCTCAAATATTAATTGTTTTAGTACTATTAATTGTTAATTTTTTAGCAAGAAGTGTTTTTGGTATTTCTAAAAAAACATGGATTATTATTATTTCAAGCATTGTAATTGGCTTAGTAATTCCAATGTTT
>CAZWNY010000024.1:0-5242 GCA_964635575.1 uncultured Kordia sp.
GTTACTTTCCCTTCACCTAAAACAGCGGTAATTTCTGCTGGTGTAATTAAATTAATTTTACCTGCATCTTTTAATTCTTGTACTTTATCTACGGAATCTAACGCACCTCTAAACTCATTACGCCTGTGAACCAAAGTTACTTTAGCCGCTACATTTGTTAAAAATATAGCCCAATCTAAAGCAGAATCTCCTCCACCAGCGATTACTATTTTTTTATTCCTATATATTTCAGGGTCTTTAATAATGTATGCAACTCCTTTATCTTCATAATTTAAAATACCATTAATAGGTGGTTTTCGCGGTTCAAAAGAACCCAAACCTCCAGCAATTGCAATTACGGGTGCTTTATGTTTTGTTCCTTTATTAGTCGTTACAATAAACGTACCGTCATCTAATTTTTCAATAGTATCTGCCCGTTCACCCAATGTAAATGTTGGTTCAAATGGTTTTATTTGTTCCATTAACCTGTTCGATAAATCTCCTGCCAAAATTTCTGGATATGCAGGAATATCATAAATGGGTTTTTTTGGATAAATTTCTGAACATTGCCCACCTACTTGTGGTAACGCATCTATTAAATGACATTTTAATTTTAATAAACCCGCTTCAAAAACAGTAAACAAACCTGTTGGACCTGCTCCTATTATTAGTATGTCTGTAGTAATCATCTTTTTTTTATAAAATAATGTTACAAAAATCTAACAATTAATTGTGATTACAGCAGGTTTTTATCATTTTTATAATTATTTCCTTAATTTTAGATAAAAAACATTGTATCTTATGCATATTTGTGTAGTTTTGTCTTACTAAATTAACAAGAGGATGGATTTGACTGATTGTAACCTCATTAAAAAATGCTAAACCCAGTTTATGTTGATTTTTTCGACACAATAAACTTTCTTAGCTTTTTTTTGTCAAATTACATCTTTATAAACTAAGATAAAAAATGGCATATTCATTTACCTCAGAAAGTGTTTCTGAAGGACACCCAGACAAAGTTGCAGATCAAATTAGTGACGCATTAATTGATAATTTTTTAGCATTTGACCCTAACGCAAAAGTAGCGTGTGAAACTTTAGTTACTACTGGACAAGTAGTATTAGCTGGTGAAGTAAAATCCAACACGTATTTAGACGTACAAAAAATAGCAAGAGATACTATTAATAAAATAGGATATACTAAAAGTGAGTATATGTTTGATGGTAACTCATGCGGTGTGTTTTCTGCAATTCACGAACAATCAGAAGACATTAACCAAGGCGTAGAACGTACTGAAAAAGAAAACCAAGGCGCTGGAGATCAAGGAATGATGTTTGGCTACGCTACTAACGAAACAGACAATTATATGCCTTTAGCGTTAGATTTATCGCACTTAATTTTAAAGGAATTGGCAGATATCCGAAGAGAAAATAATGAAATTAAATATTTACGTCCTGATGCTAAAAGTCAAGTTACTATTGAGTACAGTGATGATAATATTCCGCAACGCATTGAAACGATTGTTATTTCTACCCAACATGATGATTTTATAAAAAAAGAGAATAAACAACAAGCTGACGATGAAATGTTAGTTAAAATTAAATCGGACTTAGAAACGATTTTAATGCCACGTGTAATTTCAAAATTACCTCTAAAAGTACAAGTGTTATTTAAAAACACACCTAAATATCTTATAAACCCAACAGGAACCTTTGTAATTGGTGGTCCACATGGAGATACTGGATTAACTGGTAGAAAAATTATTGTAGATACTTACGGAGGCAAAGGCGCACATGGTGGCGGAGCTTTTTCTGGTAAAGACCCAAGTAAAGTAGATCGCTCTGGAGCATATGCAACACGCCATATTGCAAAAAATTTAGTTGCTGCTGGTTTATGTACTGAAGTTTTAGTACAAGTATCTTACGCAATTGGTGTTGCCGAACCTACAAGCATTAATGTAGAAACTTATGCTACTGCTAAAATAAATATGACCGATGGAGAAATTAGCAAAATTGTAGAAAAACTATTTGATATGCGTCCGTACTTTATTGAACAGCGTTTAAAATTGCGAAACCCAATATATAGTGAAACCGCAGCATATGGACATATGGGTCGTAAAAATGAAGTGGTCACTAAAGTGTTTAAACAGCCTTATGGAGATGACAAAACCATTGAGGTAGAACTATTTACTTGGGAAAAATTAGATTATATTGACGCTATTAAAAAAGCATTTAATTTGTAAATACAACTTAAGTTTAACGAAATTGAGGTGGCACAGACGGATATGCTAAAGCTTTTTTTTCTGGGATCTTTATGAGTTTTATATACTGTAATTCGTCATTAGTTAAATAACTAATGACTGCTTCATCATTAGCTAATTTAAATATTGGTTTTGTGCTTATTTTAAGAACTTTGTTGCCGTATTCATCTTTTGGATTGTTGCTCATATTATAGTCGTTAATGGTTGATGATTTTGGCTGATTAATAGGTGTTTTAAAACGTGCCACATACATATTTAAGGATTCCTCTACATTAACTACTTCTTTTTTGAAATAAATTTGAACAGGTATTATGTCGCCTAAGACGGATTTTTCTATAAATAAATTAACACCACTACCACCATCACGAATTCCTGCAACCCAAGTTTGAGAATACACTTTTGGATTTGTAGTTGTTTTTGAAACTATAATTTTAGTTATTTTACTTCGCGATTTTGTAATATTGCATTGTATAAAAATACACGCTAAAAAAACTAAAAGCAGGATTCGAATATTGTGAGTTAAATGTAACATATTTGGGTTTTTTATAAAGATATAAAACAAATAGTATTCCATAAAAAAAACCTCGCTAAAAAGTGAGGTTTTTTATTTTATTTTTCGTTATCGCTAACTTTCGGTTTAATTGTTAAGTGCTTATTACTTATAAATTTAACCTCATTGCTTTCGGTTTAATTGTTAAGTGCTTCTGCACCTCCAACAATTTCTAAAATTTCGGCGGTAATGGCTGCTTGACGCGCTTGGTTGTATTGTAATGTTAATGCATCTTTTAACTCTCCTGCATTATCGGTTGCTTTATGCATTGCGGTCATACGCGCTCCGTGCTCTGAAGCAAAAGAATCTCTAATTGCTTTATACAATTGTGTTTTTAATGATTTTGGTATTAATGCGTCTACAATTTCTTTTTTAGATGGTTCAAAAACATAATCTAAATTCATTGTGTTTTTATCTTCAGACTTTTCAGAAACAATTGGCAAAAATTGTTCGGTCATTATCTCTTGAGTAGCGGCATTTTTAAATTTATTATATATTACCTCAATTTTATCATAAGAACCTTCAGTAAATTTTTCCATTAATTCTTCTGCAATTTCTGCAACGTTGCTAAAGGTTAAATCATCATACAAACTACTTTTGTTTGCAATAACAGTATTGTTTTTTTCTAAAACATCATTTCCTTTTTTACCAATACAAACAAAATCTACTTGCTTATTGTTATAAATATTAGCAACTAATTTTTTAGATTGTTTAATTACGTTATTGTTAAAACCTCCACACAAACCTCTATTTGAAGTAATGACTACCAAAAGCACTTTCTTTACTTCTCTTTTAGCTGAGTACACATTACTGCTATCAGCGTCTAATGTTGCGTTTAAACTTTGTAATAATTCGGTTAATTTATTTGCGTACGGTCGCATTGCGGTAATCGCATCTTGTGCTTTTTTCAACTTTGCTGCCGACACCATTTTCATGGCACTGGTAATTTGCATTGTCGAAGCAATGGATGTAATTCTGTTCCGTATTTCTTTTAAGTTTGCCATTTCTTATCTAATTATGAATTCTTATTTATGAATTTATAAATTAGTATTTTGCTGATAAATCTGCTGCTACTTTAACTAAAGTGTCAACTACTTCGTCAGTTAATTTACCTTTTTTTAATGTATCTAAAACATCTCTGTGCTTAGAGTTTAAGAATTCTATATAATTTATTTCAAATTCTTTTACTTTATTTACAGGTACATTTTTTAATAAATTTTTAGATCCTGCATAAATAATTGCAACTTGATCTTCTACTGTAAACGGGTCGTTTTGAGCTTGTTTTAAGATTTCAACGTTACGTTTACCTTTATTAATTACATTTAATGTAGCTGCATCTAAATCAGACCCAAATTTAGCAAATGCTTCTAACTCACGAAATTGCGCTTGGTCTAATTTTAAAGTACCAGATACTTTTTTCATCGATTTTATTTGTGCATTACCACCTACACGAGATACCGAAATACCTACGTTAATTGCTGGTCGTACTCCTGAGTTAAATAAATCTCCGTCTAAGAAAATTTGTCCGTCTGTAATTGAAATTACGTTTGTTGGAATATATGCTGATACATCTCCTGCTTGTGTTTCAATAATTGGCAATGCTGTTAATGATCCGCCTCCTTTTACTTTTCCTTTTAAAGAAGCTGGTAAATCATTCATTTCCGAAGCAATTGCATCATCATTAATTATTTTAGCAGCACGTTCTAATAAACGAGAATGCAAGAAAAATACATCTCCTGGGTATGCTTCACGTCCTGGTGGTCTTCTTAATAATAAAGAAACTTCACGGTATGCTACTGCTTGTTTAGACAAATCGTCATAAATAATTAAAGCTGGACGACCAGTATCTCTAAAATACTCTCCAATTGCAGCTCCTGTAAATGGTGCATATACTTGCATTGCTGCAGGATCAGATGCGTTAGCGGCTACAATTGTTGTATAGGCTAAAGCTCCTTTTTCTTCTAATGTTTTTGCAATATTTGCTACTGTAGATGCTTTTTGTCCTATGGCAACATAGATGCAATAAACTGGTTCTCCAGCGTCATAAAATTCTTTTTGGTTTAAAATGGTATCAATACAAACTGTCGTTTTTCCTGTTTGCCTGTCTCCAATTACCAACTCACGTTGCCCTCTACCTACAGGAATCATTGCGTCAATTGCTTTAATACCTGTTTGCATTGGCTCTGTTACAGGTTCTCTATAAATAACTCCTGGAGCTTTACGCTCTAGGGGCATTTCAAAAGTTTCTCCTTGTATTGTTCCTTTTCCGTCAATAGGTTGACCTAATGTGTTTACTACACGACCAACAACTCCTTCACCTACTTGAATAGATGCAATACGTTGTGTTCTTTTTACCGTAGATCCTTCTGCTACACTTGTAGATACTCCTAAAAGGACAACACCAACGTTGTCTTCTTCTAGGTTTAATACAATACCTTCCAATCCGCCATCAA
>CAZWNY010000024.1:5257-25408 GCA_964635575.1 uncultured Kordia sp.
CCATATTGTACGTTAGCTAATCCGAATACACGTGCAATACCGTCACCTATTGTTAATACTGTCCCTACCTCATCTAATGAAGCAGACGCTTCAAAACCAGATAATTGCTTTTTTATAATTGCTGATACTTCAGCAGGTTTTACTCCAGCCATTTTTATTGATTTAATTTTGAGAAAAAGTTCTCTTTAAATTGTTAAATTTATTTGCGATACTCGCATTATATTGTAAATCTCCGACACGTAAAATGAAACCACCTAAAATGGTTTTATCTACTTTGTTTTCAATTATTGCTTCTTTACCTGTTAATTCTTTTACTTTATTTAAAACTTTAGCTGTCATTGCTTCGGTTAAAGGTATTGCTGTGGTTACGATTGCTTTTTGAAAACCATTTGCTTCATCAAATAGCACTGTATATTGCGCTGCTGTAGTTGCAAAAATATTTAATCTTTTATTTTCAGATAAGACTTCTACTAATTTTAACGTTAATGGGTTTACGTTTGCAAAAATTT
This sequence comes from uncultured Kordia sp., assembly GCA_964635575.1. Taxonomy (GTDB): domain Bacteria; phylum Bacteroidota; class Bacteroidia; order Flavobacteriales; family Flavobacteriaceae. The sequence goes on from CAZWNY010000024.1 coordinate 5,767, forward strand.
CTTTTAATGATGCTGTTTTAACTGCTGTTTTTACAACAGGACTCTGCAAAAGCATCTTTAAATCTTTACTTCCTGCTACGGTTTGCGTAATTAATTGCATATCTGCATTTATTACTTCTGCACTATTTTGTTCTTTTGCCAAGTCCAAAATTGCAGTTGCATATCGTATTGCCGCTCTACTATTTGCCATTTCTAATTAGTTTAAAGTGACTTCTGCTAATGATTTCTCCACCAATTCCAATTGCTTGTCTTTATCAGAAAGTTCTTGTTTTAGTACTTTTTCAGCAATTTCTAAAGCCAAACCTGAAACGGTGTTTTTTAATTCTGCCATAGCAGCGTTTTTTTCACTATTAATGGTTTCTTTGGCACTTGCAATCATAATACTTGCTTGTTCCTGCGCTTCTTCTTTTGCTGTTGCAACAATTTGATCTTTCATTTCACGAGCTTCTTTAAGCATCGTTTCACGTTCTGCTCTTGCTTCTTTTAATAATTTTTCGTTATCGGCATTTAAGTTTTGCATTTCTAATTTTGCATTTTCAGCAGATTTCAATGCGTCTTTAATTCCATTTTCCCTACTATCTAAAGCATCTAAAATTGGTTTCCAAGCAAATTTACGCATTAATAGAATTAATACGAGTAAAATGATAGATTGCATGAAGAACAAACCTATCGAAAAATCATTTAATAACATTCCCATATTATAAATTTTTAATTTTAATATCTAAAAAAGAATAGTTTCAAAAGCTATTCTAAATTTTTATTTAATAATTTTCGGAAAAAATAACCTTTTGGGTTTTGTTTCACGATTTTAAAATACAACCTGTAACCAACCGTTACAGGGTTGTATTTTTTTGTTTTTGTCTGGATTATTTTCCTAAAATTAAAGCACCGAAAGCTAAACCTTCTAATAATGCTCCAATAATAATCATTGCGGTTTGAATTTTTCCAGATGCATCAGGTTGTCTTGCAATTCCTTCCATTGCTTTTCCTCCTATTTGACCAAGTCCGATTCCTCCACCGATTACGATTAATCCAGCTCCAATTAAATTGTACATAGTAATTAATTTTTATATATTAAACAAATTTATACTTTTTAAGCATCTTATTTTACTAAGACTCACCTTATTTTAAGGGTTTTTTATTACTTCTTTCGAAGTGGTTTCATTTTTTCTGAAAACCTTAATTTTCAATTAAAATGAGATTTTTTTTCTCGAGGAAATTAAATCAACAAAATTTATTTTAATGATCGCTTTCCGCAACCGCCATCCCAATAAATAATGAGGATAACATGGTAAAAATAAACGCTTGTAAAAATGCTACTAGTATTTCAATTACTGTAATAAATAGGGTTAATAAAAATGACACCCCTAAACTACCTCCTAAACCTAATGCTTCTCTTGCTGTATATGTTACTGCTACTAACCCCATTACTACTGCGTGACCTGCTGTAATGTTCGCAAATAAACGGATTAATAATGAAAATGGTTTTGTTAACATACCTAATACTTCTATTGGAATTAACGCTATTTTCATTACCCAATGTACTCCTGGCATCCAAAAAATATGCTTCCAGTAGTTTTTATTACCACTAAATTGCACAATAAAAAAGGTGAATAATGCTAAGCAAACAGTTACTGCTATATTACCGGTTACGTTAAACCCTAATGGCGTTAAACCTAATAAATTTAATATCCAGATAAAAAAGAATACCGTTAATAGGAATCCCATAAATTTTCTGTAATGTTTTTCTCCAATATTTGGACGTGCAATATCGTCTCTCACATAAATTACCAAAGGCTCTAAAACTCTTGCAAAACCTGTTGGAATCGCTCCTTTTTTATATCCTTTTGCTAAAGATGTAAAACCTAACAATAATAATATACTTGCTAGTAACATTCCTAATACTGATTTTGTGATTGAAAAATCTATTACTTTGTCTGCGTTTTTTGCATGATGGTTTTCATCAAAGGAAACTGTTGTTTCATTTGCATTTAACTCATATATTTTACCGTGAATTTTAGCTAAATTTACATCTTCTTTTTCTACAATTACATGTCCATCGTCATTGTGTTTAAATTCAGATGACATAAATGTACGCAATCCTTTACTTGTCCAAACAATTATTGGCAATGAAAACCCTATATGTTTTCCTGTAGTAGCGTTTGTGTAAAACGTAAAGTCGTGAGCGTCTTTTAAGTGATGCTTGCTGTATGCGTTAATCTCTTCGTTGGTGTCAACTGGATTCCCAACCATTGCATGATCGTCATGACTTGCAGTTTCTGCCTCATGTTTTTCATCGCTTTCCGCGAATGTAACTACTGAAAACAACGCTATTAAAAGTGTTGTCGTTAACTTGATAGATTTTTTTGCTATCATCATAATTTTATACTAAATGTAATTTTATGCTCTCAAAATTTTCGGTGCAAAGGTACACAATAATTCAATAATTCAAACTTTTTTTATTTGTTTTTTTAAACATCGTAATTTCTTTTTAAAAAACCGATTTACTGTTAAGATATAAGACTTGATTACAACTAGCTAATAAACCGTTTTACAAAATATTTAGTAGCTTTTAATACAACTTCGCATTCAACAATTTAGCAATTGCCACTGCTTCTATAATTAAAAACAAAAATAACGGAACTATTAAAGATAAACGCTGAAAGAGTTCTAGTTTTATTTCCGAAAAAATTACACCATTAAATAATAGTATAAAAAATCCTATTTTTAAAAATACCGCTGCTAAAAAAGCATAACCCGCTTGATCCGGAAGTTTGTCAGCAACTACTTCAATCATTACATATATTATTATCGATGTTATTGCATGAAATAAATACATTTTAAACAACGAATAAGAAAGCGTTAACTGACTGGATTCTAACACATATTGATGTGTTAAAAATACTATTGCAAATGTCATTGTTACTATTACTACATAGCGTAAAATTCTTTTAATCATCTTGGTTTGTTAATTTTGTTGCTTGTTTTATTACAGAATACATAGCTCCAAAAACAAACAAAAGAGTGCATATTTTGGTGTATAATTCATTATCATTAGGGTATTTTCCGTCTAGCCATTCCCCTATCAAACTACCCAAATAGATGGTAATTCCCATTTGAATAGCGATTCCTGTAAATTTAAGATATTTACTAATTGGTTTGTTCACGTTTTATTTATTTCATGGTGTTTCCCATACTACAACTTGCGTTAAATGTAGCTCCTGGCTCTACTGCTAGTTTTTGAATAATTACTTCTCCTTCTATTTTAGCTTCACTTTTTAGAGACAATAGTCCGTTTACCGTTAAAATTCCTTTAAAACTTCCTTCAATATCTGCGCTTAAGCACAGTAAAGAACCTTCTATTTTTCCTGATTTACCTACAACTACTTTGCCTTTAGTTTTTACATCTCCTTCCACTCTTCCGTCTATCCTAAAACCTCCTTCTGAGGTGATACTTCCTACTATCGTTGTTCCTTCTGCTATCCGGTTTTGTTGATTTATTCCGTTTACGGATGTTTTTTCTTTTTTATTGTCTGAAAACATAATTGTATTACTTTTTGAGATTGGTATATTTTTCTAAGTTTTTTTGAATTTGAATTATTTTATAATTTACAGATGATGCAATTATATAATTTGATGTTGGCTTATATTTATTTGCTTTTTTTTGCATTAATAACTGAAATATTTTTGCTGTTTCTGGAGTAATAAACCCATGAATTACTACAAAGTTTTTTGTTTCTGTATAATAATCTGATGATACTTTTAAGTGGTCTTTATAGGTGTCCTCTAGTGCTTTATTAATGTTTTTTACTAGTTTTTTAGCAGCTATTTTATCGGCGTTGAATATATATATTAGTTTATGACTTATGCCTGCGTGTTTATTTACAAATTTTTGTTTCTCTAATATCGGTATTACTTTTTCTAATGTATTTTTCGCACTTTTACCCTCTTGTGTGTTCGCATAGGTTAATGCCACATAATTTATTGCTTTTTTATAGGCGGCAAGTCCTTCTGTTTTACCTATTATCATTGCTTTTAAAAGTTCGTATTTGGGCAACATTTCATGTGCGTTAAACTGTATAATGTATTTTTTTATACTAGCTTTTGTTGCTTCATAATTCCCTGCTTCAAATTGTTTGTATAGTTTATTGTAAATAACTTCAGGACTTCCTTTTGAAAAAAACAGCATTTCCTTTGGGTGCCTTAGTATTTCTGCATAACGAGACGCAGGATGGTTTGTTATAATATCTTGTTTAATCCTTTTTTGCTTTGCACTATTTATTTTACCGTATATTTTATATAATTGATATTTTGCGGGTAACACTAAGCGTTCATTAGGATTTAAATCTAATAATTTTTCTAATCGTTTTGCTGCTAATTCGTATTCTTTAAATTTTTGGGCATAAATTAACCCTAATTTATAGTATGCAAAGTTTCTTTTTTTAACAACACTGTCTTTCTGTTTTAATTCTGTTGGTAATTGGCTTGTATAAAACTCAACAGTATATTTATCTTCTATTTTTTTTTCTGTGGTTTCGTTTTCTTCGTTTTCCTCATAATCTTCATCTTCGTTTTCAAACTTTTTTATTGTAGTTTTTTTTGCTCTACGCCAATCTATTTCTAGCGTTCGTTTTCCCCAAGTTTTTCTAAACTCTTGTTTTCCGTAGGCAACGGCTGTTGGGTTGTAAAAATAAAACAACACGGGTTTACCTAGGTTTTGTTTTCCTGCTGTATTAAAAGGTGAAAATGTATTTCCTTTTGCTATTGAATTTCGTGTTACTTTTTCTTTTACTGCTGCTTCTTTTGTTTTTAATTCGGCTATATGATTTTCAAAATAGGTGATGCGTTCGTCTTCAGTGTAATTTAATATTTTCAAAATACTATCGTTACGTTTCACTAAGTCTTCATATAAAATCACATCTTTTAAGTTGTCCTTTTTTTTCTTAAACAATCGGTATTCTTTTGTTTTTTTCTTTAATTTCACAAGTGTACTGTCATAATAAGCACCTGCTTTTTTGTATTGATTGTCTTCAAAATTATATGCTGCCAATTCCCTATAATTTAAAGACTGTAAATAGTTATTGTTGTTGTCCTTTCTAATAGATTTATTATAAAAAACTACTGCTAATGAGTCTAGTTCTAAATTTTTATAATATATGGCTTGTAGGTTGTATAGTTTGTCTAAAAATGGTCGATTTTCTCTATTTTCTATCAGTTTTGTTAGGTGTTTTGCGTATTCTGCTTTATTTTCTTTTTCAAAATTAAAATTACGAGCTTTTAACACTTGTGCGTTCACATGGTATATCCACAGTGTTTTTCTATGCATTTTAATTACGTTATCAAAAGCAATGTTTGCACTATCTTTGTAGCCTAATCGGTTATAAATTTGCCCTTTTATAATTCCTAATCTTCCTTTTACTTCTTTGTTTTTGGTGTGCATTACAGCAATTTTAATATGTGTAATTGCGCTGTCGATGTGTTTTAAGTTTACATAGCCTTGTACCAACATTGCATGTGCATCAGAAAGCTCTCGGTCACTTAGTTTTTCTAATTTTATTAAACGTTTTAGGTTTTTAATTGCTGTTTCTTCATTTTCTAAACGTATATTTACTTTTTCTCTCCAAATTTTTGCGTAATTAATTTTATCGCTTGTAGGGTGTTTATACGAAATGTAATTAAACGCTTCTAACGCGGGTATAAATCGTTGTTCAAAATAACGAGATTTTCCTAAAATCAAATATGCTTCTGCTGTTTCGGGGTTTTTTTCTTTACCGTCAATATTCATTCCGTGTTTCTGAATAGCTTTTACTGCTTTTTCTTCTGCACTTTTAAAATTCTCATTTCTTGATCCTCCTGGAAGCAAAATATCATCGTTAATTTCCATCCGCTCTACAGGTAACATTTTCCAATAATTATCTTTATAGGATTGTATTAATGCGTCTGTTCCTTTTTTAAAAGCGATATTACTATTATATAACACATTGTATTTTGTGTTTATAGAATGAAATTTTTTATTTAAAAATTTATCTTTTTTCCGAGAGCAGCTAATAAACGTTAACGTTACTATACAGAAAACTATGCTATGTCTGATGTGTTTTTTCAACGACTTAAAATCTTATTTTAATTACCAATTATAACTCTTTATTAAACGGTTTATTATCAATTAATTTGTAAAAATACATTTCTTTTTTATTTTTTTATAAAATTTTATTTGAAAAGCACATTTTTTTCAGATATTTTAGCCGAATTATATGAAACATATACAACAAAACTTATTGCTTTGGTACGCAATCAACAAAAGGGAAATGCCATGGAGAAACACTAAAAACCCGTATTATATTTGGTTATCCGAAATTATTTTACAACAAACTAGAGTTGCGCAAGGTTTACCGTATTATGAGAAATTTGTAGCTACTTTTACCACTATACAACAATTAGCAAACGCTAATGAAGAGGATGTTTTAAAATTATGGCAAGGATTAGGTTATTACTCTAGAGCAAGAAATTTACACGCTACCTCAAAATATATTTCTAACAACCTAAATGGTGTTTTTCCTGATAATTATATTGATTTATTAAAACTAAAAGGTGTAGGCGATTATACCGCAAGTGCTATTTCTTCTTTTTGTTTTAACGAACCTAGAGCGGTTTTAGATGGTAATGTTTTTCGGTTTTTATCTCGTTATTTCGGGATACAAACTACCATAAATAGTACTGCTGGTAAAAAAGAATTTGGTGCATTGGCAACACAATTACTAAACACTAAGGATCCTGCAACTCATAATCAAGCAATTATGGAGTTTGGCGCAAACCAATGCAAACCTAAAAAACCTAATTGCACAACTTGTCCGTTTAATAATAGTTGCATTGCATTTCGAGATAATTTAGTCGCAATTATTCCTAAAAAAGACAAAAAAATTAAACTTAAAAAACGATACTTTAATTACATTGTACCTATAATTAATGATCATAAAACGGTTTTACAAAAACGCACTCAAAACGGTATTTGGAAAAACTTATATGAATTTCCGCTTATAGAAACCGAACAAATCAGCAATAAAAAGGAAATATTATTATTTTTGAAAGAAAAAAAACACTTTAAAATTAACACGCTTACTCGCTATAATGCAACAACAATTGTACATAAATTATCGCATCAACATATTTACACTGTTTTTTGGGTTTTAGAAACAACAACGTCTAATTTAGATGAAATTTTAATTAAAAACATACACAAATTACCCATTTCTACTCTAATTTTTAATTTTATTAAAGAATTCTTTTTTGCAACGGATAAGGGTATTTTGGAGAAAAACATCTAACAATAAAAAAATAACTACACTCAACAAAACTACATAAACCATAGCGTTTCAGCACATTTTACAAAACCCATAAAATTTACATTTTTTACGCTTATTTTAAAAGAAAAAATTGTAAATTTGGATACGTATTAAACTACAAAAATAAATATTTTATTTAAGAAATTATGGCAAACGGGACACTAAATAAAGTAATGTTAATTGGTAATTTAGGAGATGATGTAAAAATGCATTATTTTGATGGCGGAGGATGCATTGGTCGTTTTCCGATAGCAACTAGTGAAAGTTATGTAAGTAAACAAAATGGCGAACGCATTACAAATACCGATTGGCACAATATTGTGGTTCGCAATAAAGCTGCGGAAATTTGCGAAAAATATCTTAAAAAAGGAGACAAAGTATATATTGAAGGCCGTATAAAAAACCGTCAATGGCAAGATGAAACAGGAAATACACGCTACTCAACAGAAGTACACGCTACCGAATTTACATTTTTAACTCCAAAAGGAGAAGGCGAAACAAATACAACAAAACAAAACATTCCTGATCCAATAAAAAACGAAACTACAACGGCAGAAAACGAATCAACCAAAGAAAAAAACTTGCCTTTTTAATAATAACAACATGAACCCTGAATTTTTTAGTTTTTTACCTCTTTTGCTTTTTAACAATGTTACAATTTTTAGTACTCTCGGATTATTAGTATTATTAATTGCTTCCGCATTAATATCAGGATCTGAAGTTGCATTTTTTTCTTTATCACATACACAATTAAGTAACGAATCGAAAGATTTTAACAATAAAAAAATTGTCGTAAAGCTTGTAAAAAATCACAAAAAACTACTTGCAACCATCTTAATTTCCAATAATTTTATAAACATTGCTATTGTACTTTTATTTGCCTCATTAGGTGAAATTTGGTTTAAAAACATAAATTATCAACTTTTTGGTATAATCGATTTACGTTTTATGATAGAAGTTGTAGTTGTTACCTTTTTAATTTTACTATTTGGTGAAATTTTACCCAAAGTATATGCTAGTAGAAACAATACAAAATTTTCAGGTTTTATGTCAAAACCAATCATTTTTTTGCAAAAAGCACTCCATTTACTTAGCATACCCATGCAAGCAGGTACAAATTATATAGAAACCCGATTAGGAAAAACAAAAAGCAACTTAAGTATTAATGAACTTTCACAAGCATTAAAGCTTACCGACCAAAAAACAACTACACACGAGGAACAAAAAATGTTACAAGGCATTGTTTCTTTCGGAAATACCGACACCAAACAAGTAATGCGCCCACGTATCGATGTATTTGGATTAGATTATAATGACGAATACATTCATGTAATTACACAAATTATAAAATCCGGATATTCTAGAATACCTGTTTATAAAGAGTCTTTAGACACCATAATAGGTGTTTTGTATGTAAAAGATTTATTACCATACCTTAATAAAAAAAATGTAAAATGGCAAGAGCTACTTAGGAAACCCATTTTTGTAAGTGAACACAAAAAGTTAGACGACTTATTAAATGATTTTCAAGAAAAAAAAATACACCTAGCTATTGTAGTAGATGAATATGGAGGCACATCAGGTTTAGTAACCTTAGAGGATGTTATAGAGGAAATTGTAGGTGACATTAGTAACGAGTTTGATGAAAATGATTTGGTTTACGAAAAAATAGACAATTATAACTTTATTTTTGAAGGAAAAACTGCTTTAAAAGACGTGTATAAAATAACTCATATTGATGCCGATTTATTTGAAGAACATAAAGGAGAAGCCGAAACTATTGCTGGGTTTTTATTAGAGGTTTCAGGAAGTTTTCCTAAAATAAACGATATAATTACTTTCAAAAATCATCAATTTACTGTAAAAAATTTAGACAAAAAACGAATTAAACAAATAAAAATAACATTACCTAAAACATAAGATCCATTAAACTTAATGCCATCTTAAATTTATTACCTAAAAACAAAAAAGGTTTCACATTGCTGTAAAACCTATATTCTGCTCCTCTTCAAAGACTCGAACTTTGGACCCTCTGATTAACAGTCAGATGCTCTAACCAACTGAGCTAAAGAGGATTGTGCTTTATAAAAGCTATGTAAATTGTAGAAATTATCGGCTTCTACGTTGCCTTTGCTTAACTTTGCTCCTCTTCAAAGACTCGAACTTTGGACCCTCTGATTAACAGTCAGATGCTCTAACCAACTGAGCTAAAGAGGAATTTTTTCCGCTCAGTATAAATACTAAGTTAGGAATGGATGCTTTGTTAAGCGGTTGCAAATATAAATACTTTTTTTATTTGTGGCAATAGAAAAATAGAAAAATTATATATTTATTTCATTGTTCGTCCGATAAAAATTTAACCTTTTTAAAACCTATAAACGAGGTATCGCTTTTTAAAAAATGGTTGTCCATTTTTTAATTGAGTGAAATTTAGTATTATTATCACTTAAAAGACAGATAAGCAACCGGTGATTTTATTTTAAAAAATGCCTATATATATCATTTCCAAATGCATATACAAAAAGTGTCATCATTATTACAAAACCAACCATTTGTGCATATTCCAAAAATTTATCGCTTGGTTTTTTTCCTGTAATGATTTCGTACACCACAAAAAGCGCATGTCCTCCATCTAATGCAGGTATTGGCAATAGGTTTAGCACTCCTAACATTATGGATAAAAAAGCGGTGATGTTCCAAAAAACTTGCCAATTCCAAGTAGTAGGAAAAATTTTAGCTATCGAAATAAAACTCCCCAATCCTTTATAAGCACCTGTTTTTACATTACCTATTGCTTTTAGATTTTTGCCCATTAGCTCAAGTTTATTGACAAACTTATTTGCGCCTCCTGAAAAAGATTCCAAAAAGGTATATTTTTTAGTAGCTAATTTATAAAACCCCAGTTTATCCAAATCTGCAGGAGAAAGTGTGGTTATTAAAATTCCTAATTTACCTTCATTATTTACTTTAACATTCAGTGTTCTAATTTCTTTTTTATAATTCATTACTACCAACGAAATTGTTTTATTTACTTTCGTTTTTAATACATCTGAAAAACCTCTATAACTTATTTTTTTGCCATCAACTTTTAGTATAATGTCATTTTTTACTAAACCGCTATTACTATTGTGTGAATCTTCTAAAACTTTTCCTATAACAATAGGGCGAGGAAAATCAATTAAACTTTTAGCATCCGAATCTACTAATTTTCCTAAAAAATTTACTGGGATTTGTAGAGTTTTCGTTTCGCCGTTTCTATTCACTACAATTTTTTCTCCAAATAATATATTTGAGCGTACATCATTAAAATCTATTGGTGTTTTTCCATCAATACTAACAATTTTATCTCCTGTTTTTAAACCTATTTGTTTTTCTACAAATTCAGGAACTACAATACCATTTTTTAATTGATCATTTGGTAAAAATTTATCGCCATATGTAAAGGATAAAAATACATATATTAAATATGCTAATACAAAATTTACAGTAACGCCACCTAACATAATAACTAAACGTTGCCAAGGTTTTTTAGATCTAAATTCCCATGGTTGTGGTTCTTTTTTTAATTGTTCGGTGTCCATACTTTCATCTATCATTCCTGATATTTTTACATATCCACCTAATGGCAACCAACCAACACCATATTCAGTTCCATTTTTTGTAAAGCTGAATAACTTTTTACCCCAAGCATCAAAAAATAAATAAAATTTCTCTACACGTGTTCCAAATAATTTTGCTGGGTAATAATGTCCCCATTCGTGTAAAATGATTAATAAAGATAAACTCAATAAAAATTGAGCGACCATAATGATTATTTCTATTATTGACATTTATTTTTGTTTTTAAATATATTGGGCTAAAATACTATTTTTAATACAAATTTTAAGGTTATAATTGAAAACAGTTATATCTTTACTGTATCTAAAATTAATTATATGTTATCTTTTTTTAAAGTTTACAAAAATTTTGCTATTTTTTTTATTATTTTTTCGATAACATCAATCTCTTTAATTTACACTGCTTTAAAACCAAAAACAAGATTGCCCATTTTTGCTCCTGGCAAAAATGTAAATCAAGAATTGGTAGACAGTACTATTGTACACGTTAAAAAAAATCATTTTATAGCCGATTTTAAATTGACAAATCAAAATGGCAAAACGATTACTCAAAACGATTATAAAGATAAAATTTATATTGCCGATTTCTTTTTCACAACTTGTGGTACTATTTGTCCTTTAATGACTACTAACATGAAAAAAATACAGAATAAAATTTTAAATGATGATGAGGTTTTGTTAATTTCTCATTCGGTTACACCTAAAATTGATTCTGTCCCTCAATTAAAAAAATATGCATTAGCAAAAGGAGTGATTGATAGCAAATGGAACTTAGTTACAGGTAGTAAAAAAGAGATTTACAACCTAGCTAGGAAATCTTATTTAGTTGCTAAATACGACCCAAAACAACCTGATGGTTACGGAATGGTACATACCGAAAACTTTGTTTTAATTGATAAAAAAAAACGTATTAGAGGTTTATATGATGGTACGGACAGTGAGGATATTGAGCGTCTTTTAGTAGATTTGGAAATCTTAAAAAAAGAATATCAAAAATAGTTGGCTTTAAGGATGTTTTACAACTAAAATATCACCTTTATTGGTTTTTAAAGTATATAATGATGTGCTTTTGGGTAACTTAATAACACTTACGTTTCCTAAGTTTGTTTGAGTAACTACAACTCCTGAGTTTGTTTTTAAATACACATTACCTGTTACTGAAAACGCAGATATTTTTCCTTTTATTTGTTGTAAATAACAATTTCCTGAAGCCACATCTATAAGTAATGATTTATAATTTCCAGAAGCCGTAACATTACCTATGTCACTTTGCAATACAACTTGTAATTGTTCTGGAACCCATATTTCTACGGAAATGGAATGCACTTTATGAGCGCTTAATTTATCTTGAAAATCAGGAAATACAAAAGCTATTTTACCTTCAATATGTATTGTTTTTTCTGTTTGTTTTTGATTAATTACAAAATAGTTTGCGTACTCGCCTTCACTATGTGCTTTAATTTTAATTTTGTTTGTTTTTGTGGTGTGTACTACAATATTAAACACATCGTTTAAATTAAAATATAGCATATTTACAGACGTGTCTACCCAAATAGTATGGTTGCTTTTTTTTTGAGAAAACACCATATTATTACATAAAATGAGTATAAATACTACTTTTTTCATTGATAAAAGCAAGGTACAACATTTCAAATTAATCCAAATTAATCATCTGTTTCGTTTTTTAAAAAATTGATTATTAATAAGTAAAGCCACAATTTAAATAAATTGTGGCTTTATATTTTTACAAATTAATAATTAATCTCTTCTTGGTTTTCTATCGTCTCTACGATTATCTCTACCTTTGTTTTCTCTTGGCGGACGTGCTACATAACCTTCTGGTTTTTCCAATAAAGCTTTACGAGAAACTTTTTCTTTTCTTGTTCTTGGGTCTTTTCCGAAATATTTTACATCAAATATATCTCCCATACTTACAACGTCAGATACTTTTTCGGTACGTTCCCATGCTAATTCAGATATGTGTAGTAACACTTCGTTACCTGGGGCTTCTGTATATTCTACAACGGGTCCGAAATCTAAAATTTTAATTACTTTAACTTCATACACACTTCCTACTTCTGGTTTAAAAAGCATCGATTCAATACGAGCCAATACGGTTTCAATTCCTATTGGATCTGTTCCTAAAATTTCAACAATTCCTTCTTCTGTTACAGGGTCTTCATTAAGAACAATGGTTGTTCCTGTTTCTTTTTGTAATTCTTGAATATGTTTTCCTCCTGGACCAATAAATGCACCAATCATATCATTCGGTATTACACTGGTTACCATTTTTGGAGCGTGATCTTTTACGTCTGTTGCTGGATTAGAAATTGTTTCTGTTAATTTTTCTAAAATGTGTAAACGACCGTCACGAGCTTGTGCTAATGCAGACTCTAATACGTCATAAGATAACCCTTTTACTTTAATATCCATTTGACAAGCGGTAATTCCTTTTTCGGTACCTGTTACCTTAAAATCCATGTCTCCTAAGTAATCTTCATCTCCTAAAATATCTGATAATACTGCGAATTTACCTGATTTTTCGTCAGAAATTAATCCCATTGCAATACCTGAAACTGGTCGTGTTAATTGAATACCAGCGTCCATTAGCGCCATTGTACCAGAACATACTGTTGCCATTGATGAAGAACCGTTAGACTCTAAAACTTCCGCTACTACACGTACTGTATATGGGCAATCTGCAGGAATCATACCTTTTAAGGCTCGTTGTGCTAAGTTACCATGACCAATTTCTCTACGAGAAGTACCTCTTAATGGGCGTGCTTCTCCTGTACAGAATGGAGGGAAATTATAGTGTAAATAAAATGTTTCTTCACCTTCATATGATGGTGTATCAATTTTACTTGCTTCTCTTGATGTTCCTAAAGTTACTGTTGCTAATGCTTGAGTTTCTCCACGTGTAAATATTGCTGATCCGTGTGTTGAAGGTAAGTAATCTACTTCACACCAAATTGGTCTAATTTCATCTGTTTTACGACCATCTAAACGTAAACCTTCATTTAAGGTTAAGTTACGAATGGCTGCTTTTTGTGATTTATTAAAATATTTTCCTACTAAATCGCCGTATTCTTCTAATTCTTCTTCTGTAAAAGTAGTTTTCAATTCTTCTTTTATTTCTGAAAAAGCTGTTGTACGTTCTTCTTTAGATGTTCCTTTTTTAGCAACATCGTATATTTTTTGATATACCGCTGTGTTAATTTTTTCGGCTAATACTTCGTCTTTTCTTTCGTTTTCATACTCACGTACTTCTTTTTTTCCGAATGCTTCAGCTAAACGTACTTGTGCTGCACATTGTATTTTAATTGACTCGTGAGCAAATTTAATAGCGTTTGCCATATCTTCTTCACTACATTCGTCCATTTCACCTTCTACCATCATTACTGAATCGGCAGAAGCTCCAATCATCATATCCATGTCTGCATTTTCTAATTGTGCTCTACTTGGATTGATTACGAACTCACCATCAATTCTTGCTACTCTTGCTTCAGATATTGCACACTCAAATGGAAAATCACTTAACTGTATTGCTGCTGACGCTGCTAAACCTGCTAATGCATCTGGCATAACGTCTTCATCATGAGACATTAATTGAATCATTACTTGTGTATCCGCATGATAATCTTTTGGAAACAATGGTCGTAAAACTCTATCTACTAAACGCATGGTTAAAATTTCATCATTACTTGGTCTTGCTTCTCTTTTAAAGAAACCTCCTGGGTAACGACCTGCTGCTGCAAATTTTTCTCTATAATCTACTGTTAAGGGTAAAAAATCTACCGTTCCTGCTTTATAGCTAGAAACTACGGTACATAATAACATTGTTTTACCCATAGTAACGACTACGCTACCATGTGCTTGTTTTGCTAATTTACCTGTTTCGATAGTAATTTCTCTACCATCACCAAGATCTATAACCTCTTTAAATACTTTTGGAATCATAATTTTTTTAATTCTAAATTAAACATTGGTAGTTGTGTTGTGTAGTTGTTGCCAATGAAAACTATAAAATGTAGCTTTTTTATTTATTTTTTAAAGATTTTTTCACAAACCTTTAATTTGTTTTTTTGTTTAAAACTTTAGTGGAGTTTTAAAACTAAAAAAGAGGCGCGTGCGCCTCTTTTTATATTATTTTCTTAATCCTAAATCTTTTACTATTGCACGATATCTTAAGACATCTTTTTTAGTTAAATAATCTAGTAAACTTCTTCTTTTACCTACTAACATTACCAAAGCACGTTCCGTATTATAATCTTTACGATTATTTTTTAAATGCCCTGTTAAATGCTCAATACGTTGTGTAAATAGTGCGATTTGCGCTTCTGCAGACCCAGTGTTTTTAACGTTTCCACCGTGTTTTTTGAAGATTTTTTCTTTTGCTTCTTTTGTTAAATACATGCTAATATTATTTTAAATGATTTTTATGTATAGATATGGTTATCATATCAAGCTGCAAATATAAGTTTTTTATTGATATCATAGTTATTTAATGTGTTTATTTTTGCTATGATTGTATCCTTATTTTTATACTTTTAAAATTTCAAAGCTTATTTTACTTGAAAAATTTTTTTTTATTGATTATTGTATTTTAAACAAATTGAAGTAGCTTTTTTACTTTAAATTTATTTTTCCGTAGTTCGTATTTTATTGTTTTGTATTAAATCTAAGTACAAACTAATATTCTTTTTTAAATCTTTACGATGACTAATAAAGTCTAAAAACCCGTGTTCTAATAAAAATTCGGATGTTTGAAAACCTTCTGGCAGGTCTTTACCTGTTGTGTCTTTTACAACACGTGGTCCTGCAAAACCAATTAAAGCTCCTGGCTCACCTACATTAATATCTCCTAACATCGCAAATGACGCGGTTGTTCCTCCTGTTGTTGGGTCGGTACATAATGATATGTATGGTATTGCTGAGTCTGCTAATTGCGCTAGCTTTGCTGATGTTTTCGCTAATTGCATTAATGACAATGCTGCCTCCATCATCCGAGCTCCACCTGATTTTGAGATTATTAAAAATGGTATTTCATTTTTTAATGAGTAGTCGGCTGCACGAGCAATTTTTTCTCCTACTACTGACCCCATTGATCCGCCAATAAAAGAAAAATCCATACAGGCTATTACTATTTTTTTGCCGTTAGATTCCCCTACCGCAGTACGTATGGCGTCTTTTAAGTTTGTTTTTTCTTGTGCTACTTTTAAACGATCTGTATATTTTTTACTGTCTGAAAACCCTAATGGATCTTTAGATGTTAAGTTTTCGTTTAATTCTTTTATTTTTGAAACGTCATCAAATAAAATTTCAAAATATTCTTTACTACCAATACGCACGTGGTAGTCGTCTTCTGGACTTATATAAAAATTTGCCGCCAATTCTTTAGTTTCTACGATCTTACCTGTTGGCGTTTTATACCATAATCCTTTTGGAGTATCTCTTTTTTGTTCCGTAGCTGTTTGTATTCCTTTATCTTTTCTTTTAAACCAACCCATATTTTATTGTGTTTGTAATTTTAGATTTATAATTTGTATGATTGTGTAAATCTAAAAAAAATATTTTTTATAATGTGTTTATATTCTTTAAATCGGCAAATGATTTCAACAATCTTGCTTTAAATGTTTCTTCTCCTGCTCGCAACCATTTACGTGGATCGTAATATTTTTTGTTTGGCAACGCTTCTCCTTCTGGGTTACCTATTTGTGTTTGCAAATATTCTTGGTGTTTTAATATATAATCTCGAACTCCTTCTGTAAATGCGAATTGCAAATCGGTATCAATATTCATTTTTACTACACCATAATCGATAGCTTCTCTAATTTCTTCTAAGGTAGATCCTGAGCCTCCGTGAAACACAAAATCGATTGTATTGTGTGGTACATTGAATTTTTCTGAAATATATTTTTGAGAGTTTTTTAAAATTTTTGGTGTTAGAACTACATTACCTGGCTTGTAAACTCCGTGTACGTTACCAAAAGCGGCTGCTATTGTAAATTGATTGCTTATTTTTGATAGCTCCTCGTATGCATAAGCAACTTCTTCTGGTTGCGTGTATAGTTTTGAAATATCTACATTACTGTTGTCTACTCCATCTTCTTCGCCTCCTGTAATTCCTAATTCGATTTCTAAGGTCATTCCCATTTTACTCATTCGTGTTAAATAGGTTTTGCAAATTTTTATGTTTTCCTTTAAAGGTTCTTCCGATAAATCAATCATATGTGAACTGAATAATGGTTTTCCTGTTTCGGCGAAGTGTTTTTCACTTGCATCTAACAAACCGTCTATCCAAGGTAGTAATTTTTTTGCGGCATGATCGGTATGTAAAATAACAGGAACACCATAACTTTTTGCTAATAAGTGTACGTGTTTGGCTCCTGCAACTGCTCCTAAAACACCTGATTCATGGTTTTTATTAGACAGTCCTTTGCCTGCATTAAATTGCGCTCCGCCGTTAGAAAACTGTATAATTACAGGTGCATTTGCTTCTGCTGCTGCCTCCAAAACTGAGTTTACGGTATTATTACCTACCACATTTACTGCTGGCAATGCAAATCCTTTTTGTTTGGCGTAATTAAATATTTGTTGTACTTCTTTTCCGGTGGCTACACCTGCTTTAATAGTATGACTCATTGTGTTGTTTGTTTTTTGATTTCAATATATCAAATTTTATTGTATGCAAATATAAAAATTAAAAAACAATTAGTCGATAGTCAAAAGTTATTATACTTATTTAAGATTATACTGTCGTATTTTAATTGATTTTTAAAACAGGAAAAACATCAATTGTAATCTAAAAAATTACAATTGATGTTTTTTTTAATTTAGTTTTTAGCTATTTTTTTATGGTAATTTTTACGATTCCCTTTTTCACCATGAAAGCGCAATTGCTACTTTGCCCTTCAAAAGCACTATAGAATCAATTTTATCAGGATCTAATGTTTCATAAAACTCTTTACTAACTTCTTTTCCTTCTACAAAAAACAATTTTTTTTCTAGTAACTCTGATGATGCAGCGTTATTTATTGCAAAACCCTCAGTGTAAACTAATTTTGTTACAGCCTATTGGTTTTTTTTAATTGGAACTGAATCTAACTTCACGTCTTTGTTTTTCAAAAATTTGATCATTTTAAATTTAGTACTTATTACTATTGTATCATCTTTCATTACTGAAGAATAACCTTTAATAAAATTTTTCAAAAAAGAATCCTTTTTTGTGTCAAAAAACCTAACAGAATCTAAAACAATGTTTATGTTTCTCTTTTCGCCTATAAACAGTTCTATCTTTTCTCTATTTTTACTTGCCTTAATTTTTATAGAATGTATAGGCTCATTAGAGCTTACACTATATTTTGTTATTGCTTTTTCTAATTTTAACGATACTTCAATTGCTATAATTTCTTTTTTATAATTTCTTTTTATTTTGCTAAATTTTATTTTTACTTTTTCAAATTCAGAGAGATCAAACAAATGTTTTAAACTATTTAGTTGTTCTTTTGTTGTAGTTTTACTAACAATTGTGCTAATCGAAATATTTATTATTGTATCTTTTTTTACACCTAAACCTTGCGAGTCTTCGGAATATTTAAAAGAAGAAACAACATATTGTTCTTTTTTTTGAGCAACTACCTTTGTGTTAAATGTTGCTAAAAATACTGCAATTAATGGCAAAATTAAAGCGTACTTCCATTGATTCTCTGTTTTTGATCTTTTTTTGTGTAACATAATTATTCGTTTTTTGATTAATGAATTATAAAAATTGTTAGTTATTATTAGCTGGTTATTAAGCAAACTGTTTTTTAAGAGTAATTTTTGATAATCGATATTATTTCTTGTTTTTTTTTGCGCTAAGTTATCTGCAATAAATTCTAAATTTTGTTGTATTTCTTTTTTAAACAACCACACAAACGGATTAAACCAAAGTAGTATTTTTAATAATTCCGAAAGCAAAACATCTATGGTATGCAATTGATTTACGTGTACTTTTTCATGAGCAATTATTTGTTTTAGTTCTTCTTTTTTAAATTGATTCGGATTAAAAACAATATTCTTAAAAAACGAAAAAGGCGATACGTTTTGTGTGGTTTCAATAAGACTATATAAAGTTTTATTTTCCTTTTTACTTGTTTTTATTAATTTGCGTATTGAAAACAAACTAAGTAGTAGTTTTCCTCCAAAAAATAAGATTCCCATTGCATAAACACTTTTTAAAATAAAAACCCAATTTATTTCATTTTTTACAACTGATGCTACTGTGTTATGCGTTATTACTTTAACAGGGCTAAAAGAAATAGGTGTTTGTGCTATATTAATAGGTATTACTAATAACGGTATTAACAATGCAGACAATATTCCTATTATAAAAAACAATCTATTCGCTTCAAAAAATGTTTCTCGTTGTAAAGCTATTTTATAAAACAGATAAAAAATAGTAACGATAGCTGATGCTTTTAATAAATACTCCATAAAATTATTGTTTAGATTCTATTAATTTTATGATTTCTTTTAACTCATCAACACTAATTTTTTCTTCTTTAGCGAAAAAAGAGACTACACTTTTATACGAATTTTCGAAGTAATTATCGATTGTTTTAGCCACAAAACTCCTACGGTATTCTTCTTTTGAAATTACTGGATAGTATTGGTGTGTTTTTCCGAACGCATTATGTTTTA
>CAZWNY010000025.1:0-11615 GCA_964635575.1 uncultured Kordia sp.
TTTTGGTTTGATATACTAGATGTGCAATACTTCCTTCTTCTAAAGTACATTTCCAAGCGCCTAAACGCATAGTTCCGCCTTTATCAACTACTTTTTTTTGTGCTTCCATTAAATTAATAACAGGGTTTTCTGTGTTTGGTTTCATTTCAACCGAGTTCGCATCTGTTAATTTTAATACATTACGAGAAAATTCGACAACTGCCATTTGCATTCCTAAACAGATTCCTAAAAACGGTATTTTATTTTCTCTTGCATATTGTATGGCTTTAATTTTTCCTTCAATACCTCTTTTACCAAAACCTGGTGCAACTAAAATAGCAGCTACCGATTTTAGTTCAACTTCTGTAATGTGTTCTGAATGTATCGGTTTAATGATTACTTTTATTTCATTTATTGCTCCTGCATGTATAAATGCTTCTAGTATTGATTTGTATGAGTCTTGTAATTCTACATATTTTCCGATTAAACCGATGGTTATTTCTCCTTTTGGGTTTTTATAACGGTTTACAAAGTTGTTCCAGTTTTCTAGTTTTGGAGTTTCATTTAGGGGTAATTGTAGTTGTTTTAACACAACGGTATCTAAGCCTTCTGCGAGCATTAATTTGGCACATCGTATATTGTAGATGCATCTATAGATTCTATTACGGATTCCTTTTTTACATTACAAAAAAGTGCAAGTTTATTTTTAATTTCGTCAGACAGCTTATGTTCTGTACGGCAAACTAACACGTCTGCCTTTACACCGCTTTCCATTAATGTTTTTACAGAATGTTGTGTTGGTTTTGTTTTTAGTTCTCCTGCTGCTGCCAAATATGGTATTAAGGTTAGGTGAATTATCATTGCGTTTTCATCGCCCAATTCCCATTTTAACTGACGTACGGATTCTATATATGGTAAGGATTCAATATCACCAACGGTTCCTCCAATTTCGGTAATTATAATGTCATAATCGCCCGATTTTCCTAAAATTTGAATTCGTTCTTTTATTTCGTTCGTAATGTGTGGTATTACTTGTACGGTTTTTCCTAAAAATTCTCCTCTACGTTCTTTTTGTATTACGGCTTGGTAAATTTTTCCTGTGGTTACATTGTTTGCTTGTGAGGTGTTTACGTTTAAAAAACGCTCGTAATGTCCTAAATCTAAATCGGTTTCGGCGCCGTCTTCAGTAACAAAGCATTCTCCATGTTCATACGGGTTTAGAGTTCCTGGATCGACATTTAAATACGGATCTAGTTTTTGAATGGTTACTCGATAACCTCTTGATTGTAATAATTTAGCTAAAGAAGCGGCTATTATACCTTTTCCTAATGATGAAGTAACTCCTCCTGTTACAAAAATGTATTTAGCGTTAGACATATTTTGTGTGTTGTATGGTTGTTGAAAATATGTACGCAAAAATACAGATTTTAATGTTGTAAACAAGTAATGAATGAAAGTATTTTTAACAAGAATAAATATTGTAAAACATAAAACCGATTTTCTGTAAAGCATTAGATAAAACACTTAATTGTAAGTGCTTAATAAACTTTTTTATGAAATAAATAGATAAAATAAAAGAAGAAAAAACCTTTGCTATAAGGATAAAATACTTGGTTGTGATTATTTAATGTATTGTTTATTAAGCGGACAGCAATTAAATAGGTTGTAAGTTTAAAAAAATGTTTAAAATTTTTGTTGAATGTTTCTAATTAAATCTTCCAATCCGTTTAGTTTTAATTCATATACTAAACGCAACATATCACCTAATTGCCCTTTTGGAAATCCTTTGTTGTTGTACCAAACAATGTAATGTTCGGGTAAATTTATTAAATACATTCCTTTATATTTACCATATGGCATTTTGGAATGTGCTAATTTAATAAGATATTCTTGGTTAGTGAGTGGCAAATTTGTGTAGTTTATGTAATTCTCGATTTATTTTTACTTGCCACTTTTTTTTGCATTTCTTTTTTTTTTGGAGTGGTCTGTATCTGCATCATATTGTTCTTGTGTTTTTTTTTCGTTCAGTAATAATATGTTTATATATAGTTTTAATTTGTGCAGTTGCATTTTTAGTAAAACGTAATTTTTTTAGCTTTTGCAAAAATTTACGGGCGTATAATTCAGTAATGTCAAAATGTAATTGTTCGTGTGCTAATAAGTCTAAATTGGTTAACGATTTTTTTATTACCCAAGATTTATTGGGTATGAAGTATGATTGTACAATGTAGTTAATTTCTTTTTTGTTATTAATCACTTTTACGGATGAACGATATGAAATTTCCGAACTTGTAACAGCGTCAAATGGGTTATTTGTATCTGGGTTTCCTTTAAAGTCTGCCCATGTTAATTTTTTTTCTTTTAACCAAGGTGTTTTTTCTTCTTGTGAAATTACTAATTGAGTAGCTAACAATAGTATTATGATTACATTTTTTATCATTAGTTGTTAATTTTTTTGTTTAGAACTTCATCAACAAATTTTGCTTCTTCTATTTTAAAATCTTTGGTGTAATGTAAAATATAAATGGATGTATTGGTAAAGCCTCCTGATGTATTTTGGGTGTACCTAAATTTATTTTCAAGATATTCTGTTTTTCCTATTAGAGTAACTGCTTGTTCTAAGTTTTCTGTATTTGCGTTACGCAAAACAGTATCAAAAACTAAGTCGAAACCTCTTATTGCATACCTATTAGGGTATTTTCCGTATTTTTTTTTATATTTTTTAATAAAGTTATTGTCTTTAGAGAATGCCTTGGGTTTATTTACTGATGGAAAATGAAAATTTAATTTTGTTTTATAGCGATTTTCGATAGTTTTTTTATCAAACTGTTTTTTACTGCTTGTTGTTGCTAAAGTAATTTTATATTTGCTTAGTTTGGTATCTAAAATACTAACTAGGGTTGCTATTAGTCCTGTTTTTTTACTTTCAACAATTACTACATTTTCTTGTGTGTTACTTAATATACCGTTAAAATCTTTTGGGATTAATAATCCTCCTTTACGTGGCTTAATTACAGATGCGGTTGGAAATTTAATTTTTAATTCGTTTTTAATTTCCGCTACGGTGTTGTCTGCTACAATTATTACTTTTTTATCTTTCGTATAATTTTCTAAAAACTCAATCATTTTTTTACGCTGAGATGCTATTGGGGCAGATGTTTCGTGTAAATTAGATGACTTAAATTCGTTTTTTACTGCAAACGGAGTAAAAACAGCTATATTTTTAGTAGCTAATCCGTTTACTAATGGTTGTACATTTGTAGGTAATATTGGTCCTATAACAATTTCATCGGTTGTATAATTTAATGCTATAATTTCTGAAATTCTTTTACTGTTTGTTTTTTTATTTCTACTGTATTGAGTATCAATAATACGGGTGTTTACTGTTATTCCTAATTGTTTTAAAGAGTCTGTTGCCGTTTCTAAACCGGTGTAAAAATCTAACGACAGGTTCATGATTCTGTCTCTTTTGATAATTTTTTTTAAATTAAAAGTTGAGTCAGTGTCTATTATTGTATGTAAACGTAATGGCAATATAAAGGTTATGTTTTGTTGTTTGTAGTTTATAATACTGTCTAATAAATTATAGGATTTTTGTTTCGTAATTAGTGTTGCTTTTTTAGGGTATTTAAGTAACATTCCTTTTTTTATACCTTCAGAAAGTTCAGGGTTTAAGTTAATTAATTCTTCTTTTGAAATTCCTGTATTTTTAGTTATTCGAAAAAAACCTTCTTTTGGTTGTACGATGTATGTTTCGTATGTATTAACATCGTTAGAGTTGGTTGTTGTTTTCTTTTTAACAATTTGTATTATTTGTCCTGGTTGTAAACCTGTAGCTACTGCATGGTTGTTGTCTTCTTTTAATTTAACTATTGTTGTGTTGTATTTTGTAGCAATACCAAACCAAGTTTCTTTAGTTTGTACGGTATGATTAATTGTTGTTTTTTTTGTTTCTATTGTTGCATCAAAAATAGTTTTATTTTTTTGTGGTTTTTGAAATACAGGTATTTTTAATTTGCATCCTTTTTTTATATTTTTTGAATATAATTTAGGGTTAAATTTTTTTAAGGTAGCTACATCAATATCATATTTTTTTGCGATACTTTTTAAATTTTCATTTCTTTTTATTTTATGTTTTTTTAATGCGATAAAATTAGGGTCAAACGGATAATTATTAGTTTTTAAAAGCACTAAAACAGCACCTGTTTTAAAGTTTTTTTTAACGTCAGGGTTTAATTCGTATACTTCATAAGGTGATACTTCATATTTTTGTACAATAGAAGCTATTGATTCACCTGCTTTTATGGTGTGTTCAAAAAAACCTTGTGAAAAAGTATTACATATAAAGGTTAGGGTTAAAAATAAAGTAAGTGCTATTTTTTTCATTGGTTAATTTTAGTGTTTAAAAATGAATATTTGCAATATTCTTGCCAAAAATAAGGCATCTTATAATATATAACTATTATTTATATAAAAAAACCATCAACTAACTAAAATTGATGGTTTTTTTTGTTTGTAAGGTCAGTTATTTTAATCCCATATTATTTAATGTAAAACTAAAAATATCGGCATATTGTTCAATCGTTTTACTGGTAGGTGTTCCTGCTCCATGACCTGCGTTTGTTTCGATTCTAATTAATATAGGGTTCTTTCCAATATGTTTTGCTTGTAATGCTGCGGCAAATTTAAAACTATGTGCTGGTACAACTCTGTCATCATGATCGCCTGTTGTAATTAAAGTTGCTGGATAAGCTGTGTTTTCATTTACATTATGTACTGGTGAATATCCTTTTAAATAGGTGAACATTTTTTTGTTGTCTTCGGTAGTTCCATAATCATAAGACCATCCAGCGCCTGCTGTAAATGTATGATATCGTAACATATCTAACACACCAACTGCTGGTAATGCTACTTTTGCTAAATTTGGTTTTTGTGTCATTACGGCTCCTACTAATAAGCCTCCGTTTGAACCTCCTTTGATGGCTAAAAAATTAGATGAAGTGTATTTTTCTGAAATTAAATATTCGGCAGCAGCAATAAAGTCGTCAAAAACATTTTGTTTTTTTAATTGTGTTCCTGCATCATGCCATAATTTTCCATATTCGCCTCCGCCACGTAAATTAGCGACTGCGTAAACGCCTCCTTTTTCTAGCCAAACGGTATTGGCGATACTAAAGCTTGGTGTTAAACTAATATTAAAACCTCCATAAGCATATAAAATAGTTGGATTTTTAGCGTTAAGTTGAAGTCCTTTTTTATGAGTAATAATCATTGGTATTTTAGTCCCGTCTTTTGAGGTGTAAAATACTTGGTTTGATTCGTAATTATCGGAATTAAAATCGACATTTGGTTTAATAAAAAGTTCTGAATCACCAGTTTTTGGGTTCATTTTATATATTGAAGTAGGTGTAATGTAATTGGTAAATGAAAAATATAATTCGGTATCGTTTTCTTTTCCGCTAAAACCTCCAACACTACCAATACCAGGTAGTTTTACTTCTCGTATTAATTTACCGTTATAATTATATTGGTTAACTTTAGAAATAGCATTTACCATGTATTTTGCGAAAATAAACCCTGAACCTGTTGTTGAACTTAATACATTGGTTGTTTCTGGTATAAAATCTTGCCAATTTTTTGATTGTGGTTGTAAAGCATCAACTGTAACAATTTTTTTATTTGGAGCGTTTAAATTGGTTACAATAAACAGTTTACTTCCTTTGTTATCTAAAACATAACTATCACTTTTTGTGTGATTTAAAATCGTAACTAATTTGCTTTTAGGTTTTGTTAAGTCTTTAATAAATAACTTGTTACCTGAAGTAGATGTGCTTGCCGAAATGGTTAAATATTGATTGTCATCAGAAACATTTGCTCCAACATATCGGTGTTTTTCGTTGAGTTTTTCTCCATAAACAACCTGGTCTTGGTTTTGTTTTGTTCCTAATTTATGGTAATATACTTTATGCTGATCTGTTTTTGCGGATAATTCGCTTCCTTTTGGTTTGTCGTAACTTGAGTAATAGAATCCTTCGTTTTTATACCAAGAAATTCCGCTAAACTTAACATCAATTAAAGTGTCTTCTTTTATTTTTTTAGAAAGTACATCTATTACAATAATTTTTCTCCAATCCGATCCGCCTTCAGAAATCGAATATGCTAATAGTTTTCCGTCTTTTGTAAAACTTGTAGCTCCTAATGAAGTGGTTCCGTCTTCAGAAAACGTATTGGGATTTAAAAAAATTTCGGGTTCGTTATTATTTAATTGACGATATAAAACATATTGATTTTGTAATCCATCATTTTTATAAAAATAAGTATAATCGCCATGTTTTTTTGGTGCTGAAATTTTTTCGTAATTCCATACTTGTTCTAATCGTTTTTTAATGGCATCACGACCTGGTAATTGATGTAAGTAATTAAAGGTTACTTTGTTTTGAGCAATCACCCATTGTTCTGTTTTTACCGATCGATCATCTTCTAGCCAACGGTAAGGGTCGGCTACTTTTTCTCCAAAATAATCATCTATTACAGTTCCTTTTTCTGTTTTAGGATACGATATGTTAGTGTTTTTAGTTTCCCTCATTTCTTTTTTACAAGCACTTAATACTAATACTATAATAAAACAGCTACTTAATTTTTTCATTTTAATATGTTTTTTTAATATAACAAGTTAATTTATTAATTGGTTTTAGGGTATATTTTATTTTGCAACATTTTAGCCGTTATTTATTCCCACTCAATAGTTGCTGGTGGTTTTGAGCTAATGTCATACACAACTCTATTTACTCCTTTTACTTTATTTATAATATCGTTAGAAATTTTTTGCAAAAATTTATAAGGTAAATCTACCCAATCGGCAGTCATTCCATCGGTGCTTTCTACTGCTCTTAAGGCTACACATTTTTCATAAGTTCGTTCGTCACCCATTACTCCAACACTATTTACGGGTAATAATATTGCTCCTGCTTGCCATACTTTATCATATAAGCCAGCTTCTTTTAATCCGTTTATAAAAATAGCATCTACTTCTTGAAGCATTGCTACTTTTTCAGGGGTAATGTTTCCTAAAATCCGAATACCTAATCCTGGTCCTGGAAAAGGGTGGCGACCTAATAAATTGGCATCAATACCCATTGAAGCGCCAACTCTTCGCACTTCATCTTTAAAAATCATACGTAGTGGTTCTACAATTTTTAGCTTCATATAAGCAGGTAATCCACCTACATTATGATGGCTTTTTATAGTTGCTGATGGTCCGCCAGTTACGGATATGGATTCAATAACGTCTGGGTAAATAGTGCCTTGTGCTAACCATTTTGCGTTTTCTACTTGTTTAGATTCTTCATCAAAAACTGCTATAAATGCCTTTCCTATTGCTTTTCGTTTCAATTCAGGGTCGGTAATGTTTTTTAGAGCGTCATAAAAACGTACCGATGCGTTTACACCTTTTACGTTTAAACCCATTCCTTCATATTGTTTTAAAACTTCGGGATATTCATTTTTACGTAACAATCCGTTATTTACAAAAATACAGTGTAAGTTTTTGCCTATTGCTTTGTGTAATAAAATAGCTGCTACGGTAGAGTCAACTCCTCCTGAAAGTCCTAATATTACTTTATCATTACCTATTTTTTCTTTTATGGTTGCAATGGTAGTTTCTACAAAGCAATCTGGTGTCCATTGCTGTGCTACTTTTGCTATTTTTACTAAAAAATTTTCTAACAATTGTTTTCCGTCTGTGGTGTGATATACTTCTGGATGAAATTGTATTGCGTAGGTTTGTTCACCTTCTATTTTATAGGCTGCATTTTCGACATCTTTAGTGCTGGCTAAACAAATACCGTTTGTTGGTAATTTTTTTATGGTATCGCTATGGCTCATCCATACTTGAGAGGTTTCTTTTATTCCTTCAAAAAACAATTCGTTTTCTTTTATATATGATAGGTTTGCTCTACCATATTCTCTAGTGTTTGAAGCACCTACTTTTCCGCCATAAAAATGGGCTAAATATTGCGCTCCGTAGCATACGGCAAGTATTGGTTTTTTGCCTCTAATTTTTGATAAATCAGGATGTAAAACATCTTTCCCTTGCACTGAAAATGGTGAGCCTGAAAGGATTACGGCTTTGTATTCCGATACGTTTGTTGGTATTTTATTATACGGATGAATTTCACAATAAATGTTTAATTCTCGAACTCTTCGGGCAATTAGTTGTGTGTATTGCGAACCGAAATCTAATATTAATATGTTGTTTTGCATACGCAAAAATAAAACTTGCGTTTGTATTGTCCTATAAAAAAAGGAAGTTTTTTTTGAGCTATTTTATGTGAATAATAACGTTGAGTTCAATTAGTAAATATTAGTTTTATTAAATGCTAAACGAAAAGTAAATGCCTTTTAATTTGTGATACTTCATAATTAAATCATTTTAATCCAAAAAAAGAGCACCTATAAATAGAATAGAACAAGAGGTGTGCTAAATATAAATCAGAATACTTCTAAATTAAATATTGAAGATTAAAAAAAAACACACTATTTTTTAACATCATTTATAAAACAACAAAATACATTACTATCTTTGCATTAAAAATAAAACCATATATATGTCAATATCTTTTTCTGAATTAGGAATACAACAGTCACTTGAACAAAGTTTGAAAGCTTTACATATTGCAATTCCTACCGAAATTCAAAAAAAAGCAATACCAGAAATATTAAATACTACTAATGATGTGGTAGGAATAGCACAAACAGGCACAGGTAAAACTGTAGCTTTTGGAATGCCAATAATACAACTAATAGATGTAAATAACACAAATATACAAGCAGTAATATTAGCACCAACACGAGAGTTAGGTCAACAAATTTTTAATAATTTAATTAGTTATACTGCAACTTTACAAAAAGTAAAAATAGTAAGTGTTTGTGGAGGAACACCTATAAAACCACAAATAGAATGCTTAACGAAAACTACACATATAGTAGTTGCAACACCAGGGAGATTAGTCGATTTGATAAAAAGAGGGTCTATAAATCTTAAAGAAACTCGTTTTTTAGTGCTAGATGAAGCTGATGAAATGGTAAGCAACTTAAAAGAAGGATTAGATAAAATTAAAGTAGCACTTCCTAAAAAATACCGAACATTTTTATTTTCAGCAACCATACCAGGTGCAATTAAGCAATTAATACAGAATTACTTATCTAAAAATGTTACACAAATATCAATAACTTTAAATGTAACTGCAAACCAAGAAATATCTCATGAATATATAGTTGTAGCGCCAATAGAAAAATTATCTGTTTTAATGCACTTTTTGTCATCAAGAGAAGGACAGCAAGGTATTATTTTTTGTAAAACTAAAGCAGCGGTAAATAAGTTAGCTAAAAATTTAGCTATTCATAAATTTTCGTCAGGAGCAATACATGGTAGTTTAACACAAGCAATACGTGACCGTATAATGGGGCAATTTAGAAATGGATATATTGATATTTTAATTGCAACCGATTTGGTTTCTCGTGGTATTGACGTAAAAGAAATTGCATATGTGGTAAATTACCACCTTCCAGACACTTTTGAAGCATACGTGCATCGTACAGGGCGTACAGCAAGAGCAGGAGCAAAGGGGTTTGCATTAACCGTGATACAGCAAAATGAATTAGTAGAGTTATCTGATTTTGAAACTGAGTTAAGTATTTCTTTTAAAAAAATGAAAAAAACTGATGCAAAAAGTATTGAAGAAAATAATACTTTGTTATGGGCAAAAAAAATATTTAAGATGAAACCAAATAGAGAAATTTCATCTAATTTTAAACAAAAAATACATACGGTTTTTCATCATTTAACTAAAGAAGAATTAGTAGATAAGTTATTGGCACAATATTTACATCAACAAAACAACAGCATAGCTATTAAACCTCTAAAAAGAAAATAAATACAATTTTTAAATAAATAAGTTATGTGCTTGACAATAGTAGAAATTATAGGTTATTTAGCATCATTAGGTGTTTTAGCATCGTTTATGTTTAAAGACATGCGTAAATTAAGAATAGTAAATACCGTTGGTTGTATTTTGTTTATTGCTTATGGTTTTTTAATGCCTACATTACGTATAGGTTTGCCAATTATTATTACCAATGTTGCAATTGTGTGCTTAAATGTATATTATCTGTTTATTGCAAAAAAATAATTTATTTCTTTAAAATTTTAAAGGTTTGGTTTGCATGATGATCTACATATATAGTGATAAAATACATTCCAGAAGTAAGGGTACTCATGTTCAGAGTTAAATCAGTTTCATTTGTTATGTTTTTTGTAAATATTGTTTGTCCTAACATATTGTAAACCTGTATAGTATTGGGTAAATTATTTTGAGAATAATTTATAGTTAATAAGTTATTTACAGGGTTTGGGTATATTGAAAATAAATTATCAGCAGTAAAATCTGGTGTATTTAAAGATTCTTGTGTGCCAAAATAATAAACTCCTTCTAATCCTGTAAAACTACCTGTTAAAGTTACTTCGCTTCCAAAAGAGTCAATAGTTGCTACAACAATTTCATTTCCAGAAGCAGATTCTCTTATAATATATAAATCAGCTCTTGTGTTTGGTGCTACTACTGTTTCCCAACCAAAAATTTCTGTTTCAGTAAAATAAAATGTAACTGTATTGTTTCCAGAAGTAGTTGTATTTGTTGGATTAATGGTAAAGGTTTTATCTAATACTAAATCAGGTGCAATACTACCATTGTATGATTGTCCACTAGTGCCAGACCTTGATACATTTGTGCTAACACAACCGTAATTAAAACTAGTATTATTGGTTATGGAAGTCATAATGTTTCTTGTTGCGGTATCATAAGTGTAAATTGTTCCAGTACTATTTAACGGTAATAATGTAACGGAATTTACTGTAGTTTGTATGCTTGCATTGTTTTTAACATTAACTTCTATATTGTCTATTGATAAACCGTATGCCCAATTTCCTAAATCGGAATAAAAGAAGGATATCATAATGTTATTTTGTCCTGCATAAGCAGATAAATCAACAGTATTGATTCCCCAACCGGTATTTTGTAAAAAATCACCACCAACAGTAACCCAATTGCTTCCACCATCGGTAGAAACTTGTACGTTAGCGTCATTGTTATAGCTTGCAGAATTATCGTCTATGTATCTATAATCAAAAGTTAAAGATACTTCGGTATCATTTGTAAAGTCAAAAGGATTGGTAATTGTAAACCTTTCGTCACTCATATTACAATCACAAGCGTCATCATTTACAAAAATAAAATTACTTGTATTTCCGCTAGTTCCATAATATGATGATGATGAACTTGCAATGTTTCCAATAACAAAGTCGGTACTAGCATTGGTTGGATTAACAGTAAAGTCACCTAAGCCACCTTCAAAATCATTAGTAAATACAGTAGTGCTATTTCCTATATTTGGATTGTAATCATTGTCCTGTATGATAATGTTAAATTTATCTTGCAATCCAAGCTGAGCGTCTCCAGCATTTGCATTAAGGGTTAATGTAATTTCAATAGTTTCATCAACTTCAATAAATGCGTCATTGTAAACCCTTAATGTTGCGGTTTTATCGCTATCATCTCCTACAGGAAATATAACATTTG
>CAZWNY010000025.1:11638-24544 GCA_964635575.1 uncultured Kordia sp.
CATAATCCAAATTAACTGTAGCTGTTCCTCCTGTTACAGTAAGGGTAACATCTGCATTTTGGGAAGGTGGTTGTGCAATACGAATGGTTAAAGTAATATCTTGATAATTACAATTAGTTGTTTCAATTATATTAGGTATATTGTTTGTATTAATATAAGGTAGCGGAGGATTATTATCATCTACACCACAGTTTGGCATATTTATTCCGATAGCAGCAATTAGATGATCACTTCGCCCTGATGAACCATTGGGGCAACCACCTGTATTATGTATAGAAACAACAAGGTTATCTGAATGTCGAATTACAGGAGAACCAGAACTCCCGCCTTCAGTATCAAATTGATATTCAACACGTGAACCTGGAACTCCAGTTCCTGCATTGGTAATCATCGAAAAACCGTTTATATCGCCACCAATATCCGTGTTAACGGCTATTTCTTTTCTACGTCCACCAGGATGTTGCGGCATATAAACTCTTTCTCCAGTAGTAACTGCAACCGATGATAAACTTAAATAACCATAAGTAACAGTTGGGTTTACAGGTAATTGTAGTAGTGTAAAATCTAAAGCAGCACTGGTTACTGTTAGGGTAGATGATGTTGCTTGTAAGTCCGCTATGTCATTAATTGTTCCTGCACAATTTATATTTTTATAGTTAAATAAAAATTCGGTGTTATTAGCCTGAGCTTCGGAGTTAATACAGTGATTGTTTGTCATCACTGCACCATCGCAACCTAGTAACCAACCTGTACATAGTCCACCACCACCAATTAAAAGTCTGCAAACAGCTCTTGCTTTACGCTCCATTTCGGTGCCGTTATAACAAGCAATTTGTTCCTTATTATCAACACTACAGATAGTTTCATAATCGTCCAAATCTTTAACTATCTTATTTATTTTTTCTTGTGAATATCCGTATGCTACTTTATCGATATTAAAACCATAATAGCTATAATTGTTAGATTTACTATGTATTTCGATAACAATAGTATCGCTCCAGATTGTGCCTGTCCAAAATTCACTAATCATTTCTTTATTGTTACCTATAATTTTACCATCTTCAGAGTAAATGTATTCTTCTTGGGTTGATGGACTATATACGCGTACATAATCACCAGGTTTTAAATTAAAAGAAGTTAAATGTAGTTTTATATAAGCAGATCCTTTATTAGTGAAAGTTTTACTGTATGTGATTCCTGTATTAGAAGTGTTTTGGTACTGTTTATTTGTAGATAGGTTTAAACTAAATTCATCAGCAATTTGTAAAGGTCCTTTTTTGTTTTGTGCAAAGTTACTAAATAGCGTTACAAAAAATAACAGAGTAAGTATTTTTTTTTTCATATTATGATTTTGGAGTTAAATTTAAAAAAAATAAGTACCGCAATGTACTTATTAAATACTAAAAACAAATGATTTTTAATATAAAAACTGTTTAATTACGTATAAAATAGTTAGAAAGAGTACAATTCCTATAAACACCCAATAGCTTCCTTTGTAGTATTTTTGATGTAGTTTTAAGTCCTTTCGGTAGCTCCAAATTATAATAATTACAAAACTAATAAAAAATAATAGCGCAAAAGTAAGCTGACCTGTTGTAAACATAAATATTTTAGTTATTTTTATGCAAAAATAACTAAATAAACCATTTTAATAACTATACAATGAAAAAATATACAGATGCAGTAACCAAATTCCATACAGCTTTTAAAATTGGATATAGAGAAACGCTAAAGGCAGATTTAGGAATCGAAAAAAATACACTTCGTTTTAATTTAATGAAAGAAGAAAATGAAGAATACTTAGAAGCCGTAAATAATAATGATTTAGTAGAAGTTGCAGACGCATTAGGCGATATGTTATATATTTTATGTGGTACAATTATAGAACACGGTATGCAAGAAAAAATAAATGAAGTTTTTGAAGAAATACAACGCAGTAATATGAGTAAATTAGGTGCTGATGGAAATCCAATTTATAGAACAGACGGTAAAGTGCTTAAAGGACCAAACTATTTTAAACCCAATATTACTAAAATACTAGAGCGTTAAATAAAAAAAGCAACTCCTTTCGAGTTGCTTTTTTTATTTAATTTTTACTGTCCAATTATAAATGTCATTCACATCATTATATTGGATATCTAATAGTTTGCTTTTTAATTGAGTTGCAAATGAGTCATTTAATTTAGGTAAATCCCAATGCATTTCTTTATGACCAATACCTGTAATAGGAACTATAACCGCTGCGGTACCAGAACCAAAAACTTCTAAAAGCTCACCTTTTTTAGCGGCCTGAACTATTTCTTTTACACTTACTTTGCGTACTTCGGTTTTAATACCAGCATCTTCTGCTAGTTGTAATAAGCTTTTTCGAGTAATTCCTGCTAAAATACGATCATCGGTAGGTGCGGTAAGTAAAGTATTTCCTATTCTGAAAAATACATTCATAGTACCAGCTTCTTCTAAATATTGATATGTAGAGTCTGTCCAAATTACTTGTTGATATCCTTTTTCTTTTGCTTTTATTGTAGGATAAAAAGAAGCAGCATAGTTTCCTGCTGCTTTTGTAGCGCCAACGCCACCATTTGCTGCACGAGAGTAATAGTCTGAAATTAAAACTTTTACATCGGCATTTTTATAATAGGCTTGTACAGGTGTACAAATAATCATAAATCGATATTCGTTAGAAGGAGCTGCACTTACACCTTCTTCAGTAGCAAAAATAAACGGTCTTATATATAAGGAGTTGCCTTTACCAGGTACGACCCATTTTTTATCCATTTCAATTAAGGTTTTTAAGCCTTCTAGAAATAGTTCCTTCGGAATTTCAGGCATC
The DNA here is from genome assembly GCA_964635575.1 of uncultured Kordia sp. GTDB lineage: Bacteria > Bacteroidota > Bacteroidia > Flavobacteriales > Flavobacteriaceae. Next base: position 14,472 of record CAZWNY010000025.1, read on the forward strand.
GCTAAGCGTTTAGCTGAAAAACAAATGCGTTTCCAGTTTTCTTCGGGTCTAAACAACCAAACATCATTATGTGTATCCTTATAAGCCTTCATGCCTTCAAAAGCAGCTTGTCCGTAATGAAAAACTCTAGACGATGGAGACATTTGCATGGGTTGATATGGTGTTATTTGTGGTTGTTGCCATTCTCCATTTTTATAATCACAAAAAAACATATGATCGGTATAAACAGTTCCGAACTCAAGGTTGTCTAAATTAATGGAGTCAAATTTCGAATTTTCTATTTTGGTAATGTTAATGTTTGTTGTCATAATCTATAATTAATGTAGATTTTTTTGGTTTTTTGCAAATTTACTGAAAATATATCTTTTAAAATATTTTTTAGTGTAATGTTGTTAACAAATCGAATGTAAAGTGTTGTTTTTATAATATAAAAAGTTCATTAATGTTCAGTTTTTTAAGTTGAACATTGTTAACTGCATTGTTTTTGTTTTTTAGAAGATAATGATTTTGAAAAAAGGGTGTAATAAGATATTTACAATCAAGTATTTTTTTTAGAGTAAATCGGTCTTTTGCCTTTTGTCCGGAACTACAATGATTTTTATTTTGTACTTTGCAAAAAAAAATAATTAAACCAAAATGAATACAAAAGAAATTATAGATATTCCACCTATTTTTACAAACGATACTATTGTATTCGGGCTTTTAATGTTGTCTTTAGGCTTTATTTTTTATACGGAAGCCAAAACAAGTGGTTTTTGGCATAAGTTTTATAAAATAGTACCAGGTTTATTTATGGCATACATGATCCCTGCGTTACTAACCACATTAAACATTATTTCGCCAGAATGGGAAACGGTTTCAGCAACAGGAGAAGTTACCGAAAATAGTTCTATTTTATACTACGTTTCTAGCAGGTATTTATTGCCTGCAGCATTAGTTTTAATGACGTTAAGTATTAACTTAAAAGCAGTTTTTAATTTAGGTTGGCGCGCCTTAATAATGTTTTTTACAGGAACAATAGGTATTATTATTGGCGGACCAATTGCTATTTTATTAATAGCAACAGTTTCTCCAGAAACCGTTGGTGGTATTGGACCTGATGCAGTTTGGAGAGGTTTATCGACCCTTGCAGGAAGTTGGATTGGTGGAGGAGCAAACCAAACCGCAATGTTAGAAATTTATGGATATAATCAAAAATTATACGCAGGAATGGTATTTGTTGATATTGTGGTGGCTAATTTTTGGATGGCACTTTTATTAATAGGTATTGGTAAAACATAAAAAATAGATAAATTGTTAGTTGCCGACACCTCATCAATAGAAGCATTAAAAGAAAAAGTATCTTCTTTTACCGATAGTGTAAAAAGAATACCAACAGTTGCAGATATGATGATTATTGCAGCTATAGCATTTGGTACTGTTGGTTTTTCTCATTTTGGAGCAGAACACCTAAGTGTTTTTTTTAGTGATTTTGTAGCTAACATTGAGTCTAATAGCACTAGAAATATATTTACTTTTTTAGGAAATAAATTTTTCTGGATGATTAGTATTGCGACTATTATTGCTATTTTGCTTTCGTTTACTAAAGCAAAAAATTATGAAGGCGCAGGTGCCAGTAAATTTGGCAGTGTATTTATCTATATTTTAGTTGCTTCTATTGGTATGAAAATGGATTTAACCATGATTTTAAAAAATACGGGATTAATTGCGATTGGCGTAGTTTGGATGACCATACATGCATTATTACTAATTGTGGTTGCTAAATTAATTAAGGCACCATATTTCTTTTTAGCGGTTGGTAGTCAGGCAAATGTTGGCGGTGCGGCATCAGCACCAATTGTAGCATCGGCATTTCACCCATCTTTAGCTACTGTTGGTGTTTTATTGGCAGTGTTTGGTTATGCAGTTGGTACAATTGCCGCTATTGCTTGTACTGTATTAATGGAAATGGCAGCTACAATGGGATAACTTTTGCGTGAGTGATTGCAGCGGCATCCTTTTTATGCTTTGTTTTGAAATGTAACGGAAAAGTAATGCATAAAAAGATATAGCGAAAAGCACGACTTCGATTTTTTTTCGAAGGCACGCCCCAAATAAGATCAAATTTAATGATTGTATTAAAAATTAATTGATGTTTATAAAGATAGTACCTTTGGTGTAGCTCAAAAAGTATGTGCTAAGCGATAATTAATTTAAAAATAAATTCTTTTTTAAAAAAAATATGAAAAAAATAATTAGTATTAGTTTAATTATATGTGGCTTAATTTCGTGTGTTACAGAAAACGAAATGCGTGTGCATACAACAATAAAAGGCTTGCAAAAAGGAACTGTTTATTTGCAAAAAGTGCAAGATTCGACATTAATCACCTTAGATTCAATAGTAATAAATGGGGTAGACAAACCGTTTACTTTAATAGCAACGGCTAATTCGGCAGAAATATTTTATCTTTATATTGATAAAATTGATGGGATACCATATAATGATAGAATTACTTTTTTTGGAGAAAAAGGTGATGTTAATATCAGTACGCATTTAGATAAAATAAACACTAAAATTAGGATAACAGGAAGCGAAAGCAATACGATTTATGAAGCGTATCAAAAAATAATAAAACAAATAAACATACAGTTAGCACAAGAAAATATTAAAATTTTACAAGCACAAGTTAATAAAAATCAGGATAAAATTTTAGCTTCCGATAAAAAAGCACTACAATTAATACGTGCTAAATATTTACGCGCTATACAGTTTGCAATGCAACATAATAAAAGTGTAGTTGCTGCTTATATTGGTGCTAGAGAAATACCTGAAGCGCAAATAAAATACTTAGATACTATTTATAACGGTCTATCTAAAAAAATAAAAAAATCGATTTACGGTAAAGAGCTAAAAGGTATTATTACAAATCGAAAATAGTTTTTGTAAATTTTTAAATCGGATTTTTTTTACCTTTTTTGTCTAACGGATTCATATAAAAAAGCACCACAAGCAACGGAAACGTTTAAGGATTCAATTGCACCATACATAGGTAATTTAGCTTTATAGTCACATATTTTTAAGGTAGATGGATTGACGCCTCTAGCTTCAGACCCCATAATAATACCTGTTGGTTTTTTAAAATCGATATCATATACTAAAGTCTCTGTTTTTTCAGAAGCGGCAACTATTTGAAAACCACTTCCTTGTAAATGATAAATAGCATCTTTTAAATGATTAACCCTGCAAATAGGAATATTAAACAACGCACCTGCGGATGTTTTTATAGCGTCGGCATTTATGGGAGCGCTACCTTTGTCTAAAATAATAATTCCCTTAACGTCAGTACATGATGCGGTACGTGCTATGGCTCCAAAATTACGGACATCGGTTACTTGGTCTAACAATAATAGCATTGGGTTAGTGGTAATGTCTAAGTTTTCGATTAACTCCTCAATGCCAATAGTTTTTACTAATGAAATTCGTGCAAAAACTCCTTGATGATTTTTGTCTTCAAATTTTCTAAACTTCTGAACAGGAACGTATTGGTATGGTGTGTTGCTTTGTTCAATTAGGTTAAAAAGTTCTTTAGAAAGTTCGTTTTTTGCTTCTTTTACAATAAATACTTTTTCTATTTGTGTATTGGCGTTAATAGCTTCTATAATTGCTCTTGAGCCAAAAATTTCGTTTGTATCCATATCTGTGTTTTAAAGTTTACAAAGATACTTATTATTTAAATGAAATAGAGCTATCTTTTTTGCAGAAAAAAATGCGGTGTTAAAAATTATTGATAGTTGCAAAACAACTCTTTTATAATTACAGCGAAGCAATTTTTTGTTTTGCTCTTACTTTCGATATAATTTACGAAGTTCTACGTAGCGTTGTTTTACATAATAGGCACTTAATGACGATACAATTACGCCTTTTTTGCCATCTAAAAACCCTAAACGAACTATAAAATGTATAAAAAATCGGTATGCGGGTTTAATATAAAAATGATAAAAAGTTGGTTTTAGCTTTTTAATAAATAACTCTTGGGCACGTAGTTTTGCATACTGCATCATTTTTAATTTATATTCTTCATAACTTTCGAAAGAATAGTGCAGTATCTTATATTTTAATATATCGGTTTTTCCGTTAATGTTTAGTAACTCGTGTACTAACAAGTCTTTTTTATAGTTCACAAATTCTTTTTGATAAAGTCTAAAAACTTTATCGGTTTGCCAACCACTAAAACGGACTAACTGTTTTTTAAAGTAAAATTTCCTGAAAATTTCATAAGCAACAATGTCGTTGTTTTTGATGTTAACTATATTAATAATTTCTTGTTTTAAATTGGTAGGTATGCGTTCATCGGCATCTATAAATAGTACCCATTTGTGTTTTGCTTGTTGTAAAGAAAAATTACGTTGGTCGGAAAAATTAATAAATTTGTGTTGTATTAACTTTACATGTGGATATTTTTTAATTTTATCAATAGTTTTATCGGTACTAAAGGAGTCTATTATTATAATTTCATCGGAAAAATGAAGGTTTTCAATTATAGCTTCTATGTTTTTAGCTTCATTTTTAGTAATAACTAACGCACTTATTAGTGATTTTTTAGCTATAATTACCGACTTTGATAAAGTGTAATTTTTAACGTTTTCAGTTTCTAATTGGGTAATGAAACTTGATAATTCGTTTTTAAAAAACTTAGGTTTAAAATGTGAATATAATTCAATTGATTTTTTTTTTAAAAACGCTTCTGTTTTGTTGTTAAACAGTTGTGGTAAAGAATCTTTTAAATGTACCGATTTATGATAAAGTTCGTCTTCAAAAGTAGCCCAAACTTTTTTCTCTATCCAAGGGGAAAAGATAATAAAAGACGGTTTATTTAATGCTTTTGCCATATTTATCGCACCACCATCATTACCAATTATATACTCGCATTGATCCATAATTGCAATAAACTGTCGTAAGTTTTTTCCTAAAACAGTAAAGTAAATTTGTTTTTGAGTGTTTTTAGAGCAATTGTTGTATATAATTTTTGCATCCTCAAGTTGATTAGGTATGTAATTAAATAAAATATTACAAGTAGTGGTTTCGGCAATATAATTGACCACTTTGCTCATGTATTTTAGCGGATAAGTTTTGTTTTTACTGCTTCCAATTATGCTAATCATAATTGTTTTTTTTGAGAGATCTATATTATTGTCTTTTAATAACTGAATGGCATTTTCTTTTTCCTTTTTATGAACATAAAGTTTCGGTAAAACACGATAATCACTATAAATATTTAATGGTTCTAATAATTGTTGTCTTATTTCTATGGAAAGCCCTAAGTTAGTATTAGGGGTTTGTAATGTGTTTACGGAATGTGTATATAAAAATTTATTGTATGATTTTGCGTAGGAAACTTTTATTTTTGCACCACTAAAAGCGGTAATTAAATTACTTTCTAGTTTGCTATAAGCATCTATAACGGCATCGTATTTTTCTTTTCGAATTTGAAATAAAAACTGAATGAATTTAATTTTATTTTTTCTGTTTTCAGGAGTAAAAACTACCAATTTGTCAATAAATGGATTATTTTGTACTACAGGTACAGTATTGCTATTTACTACATAATGCACTGTGTAATTGGGATGCTTTTTTTTAATCATTTCACAAAGAATAGAACAGGTAAGTACATCACCAATCATTTTTTGCTGTATAATTAATATTTTCATGTAATTACTTTATGGTTAATGTGTTGTTAATTAATCCGTTGTTAAATGATTGTATGTATGCCTTTACGTTTTCTTCTAATGGTTTTAAAAGCACTAAATTAGCGTCTATAATGTTGTTGGACAGGTGTTTGTCAGTTTTGAAATTATAAAGTTCAATTGTTTTTGTGCCATCAAAAATTAAATAATAATCGTTAATAATGGCATGATACATCCCGTTTATATAGTTAATTACGATGTTGTTTTTTTTAATAGAATACTCATAACCATAACTTTTAAATGGTTTATTATAATGTAGGTATTTTAAAACACTAGGCAAAATGTCTATTTGTTGAAAATTTCTTTCAGGTAAACTTGCTAAATTTTCATTAGCAGGATCAAAAAAAAGTATAGGAATGGAGTATTCTTGTAAAACCGAATCGTATCCGCCTTTTTTTCCCATTGAGCAATGATCTGCAACAAAAACAAATAAAGTGTTGTTGTACCACGATTGTTTTTTAGCGTAATTAAAAAACTTACGTAATGCGTAATCGGTATATCCGATGGTTTCATAAAAAATGGTATTTCCTTTATCAAATTTTCCAATATGTTTTTTAGGCATTACAAATGGAATGTGTGATGAAATAGTGAAAATACTAGAGAAAAAAGGTTCTTTGAAACTCGTTAATTTTGCGCCAAAAAAATCAAAAAATTCTTCATCAAAAATACCCCATTTCCCATCTTCTTCATCAGGAGAAGTTTGTGGGTATTCATTTTTTCCAAAATAATCATCAAAACCAGCAATTTCTGCATATTGATCAAAGTTTTGACAGCCATTAAATGCTCCGAAAAAAAAGGAAGTATGATATCCTTCTTTATTTAATATTTTAGGTAAGCTATTTACTTGATTAAAAGCATATGATGAGGAAACATAAGGTTGCCCTATAATACTCGGAATACCAGAAATAACTGAAGGAACGGCATCTACAGAAACTCTTCCATTTGCAAAACCATTTTTAAAATACATCGATTTTTTTATAATTGAATCTAAAAAAGGAGTATTTCCTTCTTTAGGTGTCGAGTAACTTACGTTTTCATCGCCAAAACTTTCTAAAATAATAACGATTACATTTTTTTTAATAAATGGTATGGTGTCTTTAAAATGTTTTATAGGTGAAAAATGTTTCTTTAATTCGGTTTCACTATAAAAGTGTAAAGGTTGTAATTCTTTTTTTCTGCCAATGGTTTTTAAAATACAAAAAGGAGTATTTAAAACTACAGGAGTATTATTTGCAGTAGCATATTTCATAGCATCAACTCTACGTAAAGGTTTACGTTGTATACCTCCACGACCAATTAAAATACAACTTGCAGTTGCAATTAAAAAGATAAGTGTTTGCTTTATGCTTGTTGGTAATGTTATCTTATTATTGTTTTGAACAAACTTTTTAGTAGGAATAAATTTGTAAAAAAAATATGCAAATACAAAAAATATTACTATTACATGCCAATACATTTTTGCGAAATCGGGTAATAAACCTACAATTTCATTCTGCATTCCTTGTGCGGTAATTAAACCAAAAGTACTTCGTTTACCTGTAAAATTATAATATACAAAATCTACAAAATTAGTGCTGATAAAAAGAAGATTTACAACATAAAAAATCCATTTTAATACGTTTTGATATCCAATTTTGTATTTGAATTTTCCGGGAATGGTATGTCCAATAATTAATAAAATATTGGTGTAAAAAATCACCGATAAATCGAATCGAATTCCGCCTAAAAAAGGAGAGATTCCTAAGTTATTAAAGCTATTCCATTGAAAAAACAAGAAAAGGATTCTAGCCAAACTATAAACGATAACTAAATATAATATTCGTTTTAATAATAAAAGACAACTTTGTAAGTAATTATTCATAATAATAATAATTTAGACTGCTACGTTATATTCTCTTAGCGCATCATTTAAAGATGTTTTTTTGTTGGTACTTTCTTTACGTTTACCAATTATTAACGCACAAGGTACTTGAAAATTTCCTGCGGCAAATTTTTTGGTATAACTTCCAGGTATAACTACCGATCTTGCTGGTACAATACCTTTTGTTTCAATAGGTTTATTACCTGTTACGTCAATAATTTTAGTACTCATTGTAAGTACTACATTTGCGCCTAAAACGGCTTCTTTTTCTATGCGCACACCTTCAACAACAATACAACGAGAACCAATAAAAGCACCATCTTCAATAATTACTGGAGCTGCTTGTAGCGGTTCCAAAACACCGCCAATGCCAACGCCACCAGACAAATGTACGTTTTTCCCAATTTGCGCACAACTTCCTACAGTAGCCCAAGTGTCTACCATTGTTCCTGCATCAACATATGCGCCAATATTTACATAACTAGGCATCATAATAACACCTTTAGAAATGTATGCGCCATGACGCGCAATAGCATTTGGTACTACACGAATTCCTTTTTCCTTATAACCTCTTTTTAACGGAATTTTATCGTGATACTCAAAAATGCCAGCTTCTAAAGTTTCCATTTTTTGAATAGGAAAATACAATACCACCGCTTTTTTAACCCATTCATTTACTTGCCAACCATTTTTAGTAGGTTCAGCAACACGTAAAGTTCCAGCATCTAATAAATCAATTACTTTTCTGATGGTGTTTTGAGTTTCAGTTTCCGTTAATAAGTCTCTATTGTCCCAAGCGGTTTCTATAATTTGTTGTATTTTATTCATTTTAGCTTATTGGTTTTTTAGTTTTGCTAGATTCTATATTTTAGATGAAATCAAAAAAAATAATAATATTTTTTTGCGTAAAGATAATAGGTTTTATCTTAATTTTAGTCGCATTTTAACACTGATAGTAAATTAAATTGGTATTTTTACAAAAATTGTAAAAAACACAACTACGTTTATGGCTAAAATTTTAGCATTAGATTACGGAACAAAACGAACAGGAATAGCAGTTACAGACGACATGCAAATTATAGCATCTGGTTTAACAACAGTTTTAACTAAAGAGTTGTTCCCTTTTTTAATTCGCTATTTTTTAGAAGAAAAAGTAGAATTAGTAGTTTTAGGAGAGCCTAAACAGATGAATAATACTGCTTCTGAAAGTGAAGCGTATATTCAACAGTTTATTAAAAAATTTAAACAAAAATTTCCGAAAATGCCTTTAATAAGAGAAGATGAACGTTTTACCTCTAAAATGGCATTAAAAACTATGATAGATAGCGGACTAAGTAAAGGAAGGCGTAAAAACAAAGCATTGTTAGACGAAATTAGTGCAACCATAATTTTACAATCCTATTTATACAATAAATAAAAAATCTAATGATATTACCAATATTAGCATACGGAAGTCTTGTACTTCGTAAAAAAGGAGTAGAAATAAGTAAAAACTATCCAAACTTAAATGAATTAATCGATAATATGTGGGAAACCATGAACGGTGCTTACGGAGTTGGTATTGCTGCTCCACAAATAGGTGTTCCGATTCGTTTATTTGTTATAGACGCTTCTCCTTTTGCAGATAGTGAAGGTGTTTCAAAAGAAGACGCTCAGGTATTAAAAAATTTCAAAAGAACTTTTATTAATCCTAAAATTATAAAAGAAAAAGGGGAAGAATGGATGTTTAACGAAGGGTGTTTAAGCATACCAGATGTACGAGAAGATGTATTTAGAAAACAAACCGTTACTATTGAGTATTACAATCAAAATTGGGAAAAACAAACTGAAACATTAAGCGGTTTACCAGCGCGTATTGTACAACACGAGTATGACCATATTGAAGGAATATTATTTACCGACTTATTGTCGCCATTAAAAAAACGATTAATAAAAGGAAAATTAACAAACATTGCTAAAGGAAAAGTAAATACCGATTATAAAATGCGATTTCCACAAGCAAAAAAAAGAAGATAAATAATTAGATTTAGTAATACAAAGCAATTATATTTGTGTTCCTAAAAAAATAATAATAAAATAAGAGTTATAAAATATGGGTTTAAGTAAAATATTAGCCATTACAGGTAAATCAGGGTTGTACCAATTACTAACACAAACACGTGCTGGTTTTTTAGCAGAATCTTTAATAGACGGTAAAAAAGTGAACGTAAATACACGTAGTAACGTAAGTATGTTAAACGAAATCGCTATTTATACATATACTGAAGAAGTGCCTTTGTATAAAGTATTTATAGCTATTAAAGAAAAAGAAAACGGAGCACAAGCATCAGTAAGTTCTAAAGCGTCTAAAAAGGAATTACAATCTTTTTTTACAGAAGTACTCCCAGATTATGATGCAGACCGTGTATATCCTGGAGATATTAAAAAAGTAATTCGCTGGTACAATACCTTGCAAGCAAAAGAAATGTTAGATTTTTCGGAAGAAAAA
>CAZWNY010000026.1:0-16112 GCA_964635575.1 uncultured Kordia sp.
AATTTTTAATTAAATACGCCGTTATAAATGGCTACTAATCGCTAATATATATATATATAGAACTTAGCAACTTTTTTTTAAAAAAATTTAAAAAAATCTTTAAAAAAAGTATAATTATAATCTTATTTTAAACGTTTAACTATACGTATTTATTGGATTTAATATTTTTTTTGATAAAAAATCAAGTCAAACATTATAAATTGCTACAGCACCAGTGTTCAGTTCTCAAAATTATTTTTAAATCAATTTTAAAACCTCTAGCGCTTTATTTACGGTTGTAATATTGTTAAAGGAAAGTAGTAAACGAAGTCCGTTTTTAGTTTCTTTTTCTTTCATTTTACATTGTTTCGGGTGTTTTTGAACAAATTGCAAAATAGTTGTGAATTTTTGTGTTTCATAAAACTTAGAGCTTTGGTCGGCAATAAAATAGCCTATTAAAACCCCTTTTTTCATAATAAGTCGTTCCAATCCAAGGTTTGCGGCAATCCATTTTAATTGTACGGAAGCTAATAAATCTATTGCTTGTATGGGTAATTCGCCAAAACGATCTTCTAGGTCTTTTTTATATTTTTCTAAATCGGTATCAATTTTTAACTCTGCTAATTTACTATATAAACTTAAACGTTCTGCGATGTTATTTATATAGTCATCTGGAAAAAGTAGTTCAAAATCAGTATCTATTTGGGTATCTTTTACAAAAACAGTAATTTCTTCTTTTTGTTGGTCTTTATATAACTCGGAAAATTCATTTTGTTTCAATTCTTCTATTGCTTCGTTTAAAATTTTCTGATAGGTTGTAAAGCCAATTTCATTTATAAATCCGCTTTGTTCTCCTCCTAAAATATCGCCTGCACCTCTAATTTCTAAATCTTTCATGGCAATATTAAAACCACTCCCTAAATCGGAGTGTATTTCTAACGCTTGTATACGTTTTCTTCCATCATCGGTCATTGTGCTATATGGCGGTGTAATAAAATAACAGAATGCTTTTTTATTGCTACGTCCAACTCTACCTCGCATTTGGTGCAGGTCTGACAAACCAAAATTATTGGCATTGTTAATAAAAATAGTATTGGCATTTGGGACGTCTAAACCTGATTCGATAATGGTAGTTGCTACTAAAACATCAAACTCATTATTCATAAAAGCTAACATTAATTGTTCGAGTTTTTTACCTTTCATTTGCCCATGACCAATCGCAATTTTTGCATTAGGCACTAAACGTTGTAACATACCTGCTACTTCTTTTATGTTTTCGATTCGGTTATGTACAAAAAACACTTGTCCGCCACGTTGTATTTCGTATAAAACGGCATCTCTAATGGTTTCTTCGTTAAAACGAATTACATTGGTTTGTATTGGATAACGGTTTGGTGGCGGTGTATTTATAGTACTTAAATCTCGTGCTGCCATTAAACTAAATTGCAATGTACGTGGTATTGGTGTTGCGGTAAGGGTTAGTGTATCTACATTTTCTTTTATGGTTTTTAGTTTATCTTTTACAGATACTCCAAATTTTTGTTCTTCATCTACAATTAGCAATCCTAAATCTTTAAATTTTACTTTTTCACCTGCTAATTGATGTGTTCCTATTAAAATGTCTATTTTACCAGTTGCTAAGTTTTTTAAAATTTGTGTTTTTTGTTTTGCAGTTTTAAAACGATTCATATAATCGACCGTTACAGGCATTTCTTTTAATCGTTCGGTAAATGTTTTATGATGCTGAAATGCTAAAATAGTAGTTGGCACTAAAATAGCAACTTGTTTACCATTATCTACTGCTTTAAAAGCGGCTCGTATGGCAACTTCTGTTTTCCCGAAGCCAACATCTCCGCAAATTAATCGATCCATTGGGCGTTCACTTTCCATGTCGGATTTTACATCTTGGGTTGCAGTAAATTGATCGGGCGTATCTTCATATATAAAAGAGGCTTCTAACTCATGCTGTAAATAACTGTCTGGCGAAAATTGAAATCCTTTTTGCGCTCTTCTTTTTGCGTATAATTTTATGAGGTTAAATGCAATATGCTTAACTCTGCTTTTTGTTTTTTGTTTCAATTTTTTCCATGCACCAGAACCTAATTTATAAATTTTTGGTGTTTTACCATCTTTACCGTTGTATTTGGTAATTTTATGTAACGAGTGAATGCTTACATATAATGTATCTCGTTCACCGTACATTAATTTTATGGCTTCTTGTTGTTTTCCTTCTACCTCTATTTTTTGTAAACCTGCAAAACGACCAATTCCATGGTCAATATGTGTTACATAATCGCCTTTTTGCAAACGAGTTAATTCTTTTATTGTTATCGCTTGTTTTTTAGCGTATCCGTTTTTAATATGAAATTTATGATATCGTTCAAATATTTGATGATCGGTATAGCAAATGGTTTTACTATCATCATCTATAAATCCTTCATAAATAGGTAAGATAATTGCTTTATAATTTACTTCTTGCGCTACATCATTAAAAATATCTATAAAGCGTTGCACTTGTTTTTTATTGGCACAAGCAATGTAATTGGTATATCCTTTTTTGGTGTTTTGGTGCAAGTTTTGTATTAATAAATCGAATTTTTTATTAAAGGAAGGTTGTGGTTTTATTTTAAACTGAATGTGTTTTTTATGATCTGTATAGTAACCCGTATTTTGAAGTTCGGCAACACTAAAACTTTGTAATTGTTGAAGCAATAATGCTGATGTGCAAAACAAATCGATTGGTTTTGAATAATTTATTTCTTCGGATAATTTTAAAAATTCTGTTTCTGCATTAATAAACAAGGCATTAATTGTATCGTTAAATAATTCTTTATCTTTAATGAAGATGGAGGTTTTGTCGGAAATATATTTTAAAAAACTTTCTCGGTTTTCCTGAAGCATTTTATTTTCTACATTCGGAATAATACTAATTTTATTGAGTTCTGTTAACGATAGTTGCGTGACAATATCAAAAGTACGAATACTATCAACATCGTCTCCAAAAAACTCAATCCGGTAAGGCTCATTATTCGAAAACGAAAATACATCTACAATACCTCCACGCACTGAAAACTCTCCTGGTTCGGTAACAAAATCTACTCGTTTAAATTTATATTCAAACAGTACTTCGTTTATAAAATCGATTGATATAACATCGTTTAAAGCAACTTTTAAAGTGTTTTTATTAAGTTCCTTTTTGGTTACTACTTTTTCAAACAAAGCAGCTGGATAAGTAACTACTACAATTGGTTTTTTACGTGAATTAATGTGGTTTAATACTTCTGCACGTAATAATATATTGGCGTTATCGGTTTTTTCTATTTGATATGGTTTGCGATAACTACTTGGATAAAAAAACACGTTTTTGCTATTCATTAGCAACTCTAAATCGTTAGTAAAAAAAGCTGCTTCTTCTTTGTTTTGTGCAATTAAAAGTATTGGTTTTTCGGTAGTTTTAAATACTGAAGCAATAACAAATGACAATGACGAACCTACTAAATGAGAAACTTTAAAGTCCAATTTAGGTTCATTTAACTGTTTAATAAGCCGTTTAGTTTGATTTGTTTTTTCAAATTTGGCTAAAATAGAAGATGTGCTCAATGTTAAGTTATTATAAAAAAACGAAGATAGTTTTATTTTTAAAAATTTATAAAAAAATAGGATTTTTTTTAATGAAACTTACTGTTTTAAAAAAAATAGTATATTTGTGACAACAAACTACAGAAATAATGACCGTTACAAAAACAAAACTTTACATTTTAAAATTGCTATGTTTTATTGTTTTTTTTAGTATTTCTTGGGTAATTCTTTATTTTTTATTTAGTGAATTAAGTACGGATTACAAAAGTGTGATTTTCTCTGTAGTTGCTGTTATTTTTAGTCCAAAAATAACTTACTTCACAACGCAAACAGGTAAAAAAATGCAGTTTAAATGGATTTTCATTAAAAAACCTATTTGCGTATAGTGTTTTATTTTAAAATGAAATTAAAAAAATGAAATTGGAATTTGTAAAAAATGGGTAAAAAAAAGCACTTAAACGCTATGTTTAGGTGCTTTTTTATTTATAAAAAGTAATGTGTGATTACATTCCTAATTCCTTTTTTACTGAGGACATTAAATCAGTTCCTTCAGCTAAAATTAAACCTGAACCTACCGTTGAATCAATTACATATTGAAACCCTTGAGCTCTTGCTACTTTTTGTATTGCTAAACGTGCTTTTTCCATAACAGGCTTTATTAAGTTTTCTTGTTTTTTACCCATTTCTTTTTGTGCATTTTGCTCGTACTTTAAAATATTATCTCTTGTTTCTTGTACTTCTTGAGCTCTTTTTCCATTTTCTTCATCAGTTTGACTGGTTGCTTCCGCTTGATACCTTTTCATTGTATTTTGTAATGCGGTTGCCATATTTTTTATTTCATTTTCGTATGTTTTTTGTATTTTTTCTAACTGATTTTGTGCATTTTTCATATCTGGCATACTTGCAATTAAATCTTGCGTATTAATATGTGCTAATTTACTTTGTGCAGTTGACATGTTTACTGCTCCAAAAAGTAAGGCTACAGCGATTAAAAGTGTTTTAAATTGTTTCATGGTAATTTGTTATTAAAGGTTAAATTTTTAGTATTTATTAGATTAATTGTTTTTCTTTTTTTGTTTTTCTTTTTTTGCTTTACGTTCGTCTAAAATGCGTTGTCTTTTTTCTGCGTATATTTTTTTTCTTGCTTCTTTTGCTGCTAACAATTTTTCTTTACGTTCGTCTAAAATGCGTTGTCTTTCTGACTTTGTGTCTGTTAGTGCTTTTTTACGTGTATCTTTCTTTTTATCAATAATAGGTACTACACTTTCTTTTTCTGCTTTTTTCTTTTCTTTTTTATTTCTTAATTGCTTTCTATTAGCTGTTCTTGTTATTGTTCTAACAATATAATCGCTTAAATCATACCTTTTGTTTGAGTATAACATTACTATGTCTGCTGACTTGTCAAAAATAAAATCGTATTTTTTTGCTTTTGCTAGATCTCTTGTTGCTGTTAAAATTTGATCTTGTACTGGCTCTATAAAATTTCTTTTTTGGATAAATAAATCTCCATTAGGTCCAAATCTTTTTTGCTGATATTCTAAAATTTCTTTTTCTTCTATTTTAATTTCTTCTTCCTTTTCTTCTATTAATTCTTTAGTTAATAGCACACGTTCATTTCTTAAATCTACTTTTTTCTTTTCAATACCTTTTAGTTTCAAATCTATTTCTGCTTTCCACTTTTTTACTTTAATATCTAGCTGTGTTAATGCTTCTTGATATTTAGGTATGTTTTCAAGTATATATTCGGTATCTACAAAGCCTATTCTAATATTACTTCGTTGTGCACTAGCAGTAATCGTTATATAGATAAAAAACAGGGTTAAAATAATTTTTGTTTTCATAACTCAGTAATGTTTAAAGAAAATATCGTGCCAAAAATAATAATTAATGTTTCAATAACGGTATTTTCTTTGTTAAAATTGCCTACCTAATATAAAATGTGTTTCTAGTCCGTTTCTTTCAGGTTGTCCAGGTAGGCTATCAAAACCATATCCGAAATCAATACCTAACAATCCAAATGCGGGCATAAAAATACGAACACCTGCACCTGCTGACCGATAAAGGTTAAACGGGTCGAAGTTTTCAAAACCGTCATAGGAGTTTCCCATGTCTGCAAAACCTAGCACGTAAATACTTGCTGATGGGTTTAGGGTTATTGGATGTCTTAACTCGATCGAAAATTTATTAAATATTGTACTTCCGTCATTACTTGATAGTGATTGGTTTGGGTAACCTCTTAAAGCTACTGGTTCTCTACTTACTAGTTGATTTCCTCCTCCCAGTCCGTCTCCTCCCAGAAAAAATCTTTCAAAAGGTATTACTCCTCTGCTTTCATTGTATGCTCCTAAAAATCCAAATTGCATATTTGTTCTAAATACTAAATCTTTATAAATTGTGCTGTACCATTCCGCATTAAATCTAATTTTATAATATTCTAACCATCTAAATCTTTCTTGGTCTATACGTTCTAATTCTGGCACATCTTGGTTGGCTACTGCTATAATTCTATCAGCTTCTAGTTGCTCATAATCTACCCTGTTTACTAATGAGTATGGCATTGAGAATTTTGCTGTAATTCCGAAATTAGATCCGCTACGAGGATAAACAGGGTTTCTATCTAAACTATTTCTGGTTAGCCCTACTGTAAATGCTAAATTGTTAGAAAAACCGTCACTTATATATTCGAAAATTCCTGAATTAAAATTATTTAATTGGTAATTTTGTAGTGATACTGAGGTGCTTAGCATAAAATAATCATCTGGAATTTGTAATCTTCTTGCTAATCCTAATGTTATTCCTGTTACAGAAAAACGTTGATCTTTATCTACGTCTCTTGTAATGGCATCAAACCTAAATTGTTGTGAGTTTGATAATGATATTGAAAATTGTTGTGGTTTTTTTCCACCTAGCCACGGCTCCATAAATGAGAAACTATAGGTTTTAAAAAATCTACTTACTTGTGCTCTTATCGATAATGTTTGACCATCTCCCATTGGTAAAGGATCGTATGCTTCTTTTTTGAAGAAATTTTTAATAGAAAAGTTATTAAATGATAGCCCTAAGGTTCCTATAAATCCTCCGCCCCCAAGTCCTCCTTGAAGTTCTACTTGACTGGATCCTCTTTCTACTACACTATATTCAACATCTACTGTTCCTTCATTTGGATTTGGATTTTTAATGTTTGGCACCAATTTTTCTGCATCAAAAAATCCTAATTGTCCTAATTCACGTAAACTTCTAATTATTTTAGATTTACTATATACTTGACCTGGTTTACTACGGAGTTCTCTATAAATTACGTGGTCGTTTGTTTTATCGTTTCCTATTACGGTAATGTTTTTAAAATAGGTTAGTTTTCCTTCTGATATTCTGATTTCAAAATCAATAGTATCATTACGAACACCTATTTCTACTGGTGTTACTCTTGAAAACAAATATCCATTGTTTTGATATAAATTGGTTAAATCATCTGCATCTGTCGATGTTTTATCTTCTATTTGCTTTTCTAATAATACGCCGTTATAAACGTCTCCTTCATGAATTTTTAATTTATACTGGAGGTATTTGTCAGAATATATGGTGTTTCCTGTAAAATTAATAGTACCTATATAGTATTTTTTACCTTCATTAATATTTATTTTTAAAGATATGGTTTTATCATCATTTAAAATCGGGTCGCCTCCTTCTATATGTATGTCTCTATATCCTTTTTCTTTATATTCATTTTTAATTTTAGCCAGATCTTCTTTGTAGTCTGCTTCTATAAATTTTGAACGTTTTAAAAACCTTGTTATTTTACGTTTTTTGGTATTTTTCATTGCTCTAAGCAACTTTTTTTCGGTAAAGTTTTCGTTACCTATAAAGGTGATGTCTTTAATTTTAGCTTTTTTTCCTTTATCAATATTTACCACTAAATTTATTATTTTCTTGCCTGTAGAGTCCGTTTTAAGTATTGGGTTTAAGTGAACCTTACTGTTTATATAGCCTTCCTTTTTATATGTTTTTTCTAAGTAATTTTTGGTAGTGGTTAGTAGGTTTTCGGTTACTTTTACACCTTTTTTAAGGTTGTTTTCTTTAATAATTTCGTCTTTTTTACCTTTTTTTACTCCTACTATTTTTACTTCATTTAGTGTTGGTAGTTCTTCTACTTCTATTTCTAAATAAATTGCGCGTCCATCTACTTTAGTAACGTATAAGTTTACGCTACTAAAAAGTTTAGATGACCATAGTTTTTTTATGGCTGCACTTGTTTTGTCTCCTGGTACTATTAAACTTTGTCCTTTATGTAAGCCTGAATAAGTAACAATGGTTTGTTTGTTAAAACTTGTGTTTCCTGAAACGGTTATTTCCTCAATAATATATTTTGAATTTGGGATATAACTATCGTCTTGTGCCGCTACGTTTGCTGTTATTAGTGTTATTAGTAATATAGCTATTACTTGTATTGTACGACTAAAGTTGTTCGCTTGTTTTTCCAAATCTTCGTTCTCTATTTTGATAATTTATTAACGCCTCATAAAGGTGTTCTTGCTTAAAATCTGGCCAAAGTACATCTGTAAAATATAATTCGGCGTATGCGATTTGCCATAACAAAAAATTACTTAAGCGTTGTTCTCCGCTTGTTCTAATAAGTAAATCTACGTCTGGTAAATTTTGCGTGTAAAGATGCTCATTTATAATTGATTCATCAATATTTTCGACAAAAATTATATTATTTTTAACTTTATTCGCTATATTTTTAACGGTTTTAACAATTTCATCTCTAGACCCGTAACTTAATGCTAATGTTAAAACTAAGTTGTTATTGTTTTTTGTTTTAGCAATGACGTCTAATAATGTATTTCTTGCTTTTTTTGGCAAGTCTTCTAAATTACCGATGGTATTGAGTTTAATTCCGTTTTTTGATAGGGTTTTAAATTCATTTTTCAGAGATGATACTAATAAATTCATTAGTTTATCTACTTCTTTTTGAGGTCTGTTCCAGTTTTCTGTAGAAAAAGCATATAATGTTAAGTGTGTGGCTTCTACTTTTCGAGCGCCTTCAATGGCTTCTCGTACTGCTTTTGCTCCTTTTTCGTGTCCAAACACTCGCAATAAACCTCTTTTTTTAGCCCAACGTCCATTACCGTCCATTATTATGGCAATATGTTTAGGTGCTGTTTTTAGTTGTATTTGGTTTAAAAGCGTCATAAAATTAGTTTCTACAAAAACATGGGTTTTTACCAAAAGTGTACGTTAAAGTAGCTCCTGTAAATACATACCAATCATTGCTGTTAAGGTTTCCGAATTTAAGAGATTCGAACTCTTTTTTATTACCCACAGGGTTGCTTCCATCTAAATTATCGGTAAATGTGTATTTTGCTGTAATTTCAAACGCAAGAATAAATCGTCTGTTTATTGCTGTTTTTATTCCTATTGTCATTGGTATTGCTAAAGCAATGTGTGTGTTGTAACGCTCAATAATATTTTCATCGTTTAATGCGAGTGCGTCATAATTTAAGTAACTTAGGCCTGTAAACAGGTATGGTGTTGCTTTTACAAATTTACGTTTAATACTATGTAAGTCAAAATCTAAAAAGGTAAACTCTAGTCCTGCAGTAATTTCTTTTACGGTGTTTTCAAATTTATAATTTCTAAGTTTACGGCGAGAATCTGTAGATTCGTTATCGTTTTCACTAATTGTTGCATAGGTTGCTGATATTCTCCAGCTGTGTCTTTTACTTTTATTCCATTTATACAACAGTCCAAAGGCGATATCATTTGGGCTAATAAAATTTTCAGATCCTACATCTGTAATTCCGTTTGTGCCGCCAAAGTAAATACCTGCTTCGTGTATTTGTGAAAAAGCAGTTGTAGCAATTAGTAATAGGTATATTTTAAGTAAACGAAACATCGTGTATATTTTTACAAGTTTGCAAATATATAAAATTGAAAGCATTATTCAATTTTATACGCTATCTATAAAACTGTTTTTTGTAGTTTTTATTGTTTATCTCTAAATTTGAAAAAGAGTAATTAAAATTTATTTCTTTTATCTTTACCCCAAAGCATTTTTTCTCTAAGGGTTTTTAAGAAACTATTATTGTTTGGTATTAGCATTTTAATTTGAAATGGTGCTTTTTTTATAATAAGTTCGGTTTCATTTTTAACGGTTATACTGCGTCCGTCTAATGAAACTAGATAAGTTTCTTCTCTACTATTAACAGCTAATTTTACGACAGTTGTTTCTGGCACAATTAACGGGCGCATATTTAAGTTATGTGGTGCAATAGGCGTTAACACGAAACTTTTTGCATGTGGTGTTATTATTGGGCCGCCACAGCTTAATGAATATCCTGTAGATCCTGTTGCTGTTGATATTATTAAACCGTCTGACCAATAGGATGTTAAAAACTCATCATCTAATTGTGTATTTACTGTAATCATAGATGTGGTATTTTTTCTGCTAATGGTAATTTCATTTAATGCAAAATTAAATTCCTCATTAAAATTGGGTATTTTGGTATTACTTTGCAAGGCAAGTAAATTTCGTTCTGAAATGGTGTATTCTTTGTTATTAATTTTTTTTAAAACCGCACTAATTTCATCTTTTTGTACGGTTGCTAAAAAACCTAACTTTCCTACATTAATTCCTATTATAGGAATACCTGATTTTCTAATGTAATTAATGGCTCGTAAAATTGTACCATCTCCACCGATACTAATAAAAAAATTAAACGATACATTCAAATCTTTATGCGACAAAAAGGTTAAATATTTTTTTGACGAAATTTTTTCAATGTGTTTGGCACATTCTTCTTCTATATAAATTTTTGTTTTATATTTTTCTAACTCATCTAACAGGTGTGTAACGTATTTTTTGGGGAAATGATGATTAAATTGACCAAATAAAGCTATTTTTTTCATGATTATATGTTTAAATATTTCTGTAAATAATCCGATCTTTCTTTTAATTCTTTCATATAACTATCTTCTTCATGTCCTATAATAATTGTATAACCATACCTTCTAAAGGTTTGCATAATTGCCGACAAGCCTTTTTCGCTAATTTTTAAAGTAATTTGAACGGTATCCGCATCATAGTGGCTAATAAAAATGCCTAATAGTTTTCCTTCGTTTGATTCTACTATTTGTGCAACTTCACTAAAAGAATAATCCTGTATTGGTTTTTCAATAATTAAAATAGCTCCTAGTTCATAAAAAAAAGGGGTTTCATTAAATAACGAAATAACATCTTTAAGTTCATAATATCCTACATAATTTCCATCTTTTAAAACAGGCATGATATTGGTGCTGTGTTTTGAAAATGCTTCTAAAACATCTAACCAATTGGTATTTTGAGTAACAAAAAAATGCTCAATAATGTATTGATATTCTTTAATTAACTTATTACCTTCAATACAATGTGTATCATTTTCAGAAATACAACCTATATAGGTATCGTTTTCTAAAACAGGAATATGTGAATAAGTAAGTTGTGTAAACAACTCTTGTGCAACCGAAATTTTATGGGTTACCGCTATAGGTTTTACATCGTTAATTATGTACTCTAAAAGATTCATTACAGTTATTTTATACTGCAAATTAATTAAATTATAGTAATTAGCTTTAAATTTGCGCTTCTAATTTAATTTAAAAGATGACAAAACTAAGCGTAAACATAAATAAAATAGCCACATTAAGAAACTCTAGAGGTGGTAATATGCCAAATTTATTAAAAGTAGCTGCTGATATTGAGCGCTTTGGAGCAGAAGGAATAACCGTACATCCACGACCAGATGAACGACATATACGTTATCAGGATACGCGCGATTTAACAAAAATAGTTGCTACCGAGTTTAATGTAGAAGGTAATCCTATAAAAAGTTTTATAAATTTGGTACTAGAAACCAAACCTACTCAAGTAACTTTAGTTCCTGATTCGGTAAATGTAATAACGTCAAACGCAGGTTGGAATACGCTTAAAAACCACGATTTTTTAGTAGATGTTATTACTGAGTTTAAACGAAATAATATTAGAACTTCCGTTTTTGTAGATCCTAATTTAAAAATGATTGAAGGCGCAAAAAAAATTGGAGCCGATCGTATTGAATTATACACCGAAAATTTTGCTTCTGAATATAAAAAAGGTAACGAAAAAGCTATTTTACCATATATTGAATGTGCCGTTTTAGGAAATCAGCTAGGGTTAGGCATAAATGCAGGACACGATTTAAGTTTACATAATTTACATTTTTTTAAACAAAATATTCCTGATTTATTAGAGGTTTCGATTGGACACGCATTAATTTCAGAAGCGTTATATTTAGGTTTAGAAAAAGTAGTACAATTGTATTTAAAGGCTTTAAAATAGAGTGTATATTTTTTTTAATAACCTCTTAATTTAAAACACTTTCTAAATACACATAGCCAAAAATCAAATAAATCCTTTTGCTTTAAACTCAAGGTATTTATTAATTACATTTACGGTTAATTCTTTTGGTTTTGTTAAAATAGCATGAATACCTCTATTTTGTAATTCTTTTACAATCAATCGTTTTTCGTAAATGAATTTTTCGGCAATCGTTTTGTGATATACATCTTGTAAATTTTCTGTGTTTGCAGTAATTAATGCATCTAATTCCGTATTTTCAAAGAAAACAACCACTAATAAGTGTTGCTTTGCAATGGCTTTTAAGAATGGTAATTGGCGCTTCATTGCACTTATATGCTCAAAATTGGTGTATAAAACTAGTAAACTTCGATGTGTTATTTTACGTTTAATTACGGCATACAGCAATCCGAAATCAGCATCTACAAACTGTGTATCAATGTTGTACAAGGTTTCATTAATGACATTTAAATGCGTTTTTTTATTGCTAGCAGGAACTATATTTTTCACCGATTTTGAAAAGGTAAGCATTCCTGCTTTGTCGTTTTTTCGCAAAGCGATATTAGAAAAAGCCAAGGTAGCATTAATTGCATAGTCCAATAATTTCAATTTTTCAAAAGGCATTTTCATGACTCTTCCTACATCAATAATAGAATAAATAGGTTGCGATTTTTCGTCTTGATATTGGTTTATCATCAATTGCGCTCGTTTTGCAGTTGCTTTCCAGTTTATGGTTCGTACATCGTTTCCTGCAGTATATTCTTTAATTTGCTCAAACTCCATTGTATTTCCAATTTTTCGGATTTTTTTCAAGCCAAATTCTGTTAAACGATTGCTCATTGCCAAAAATTCGTATTTTTTCATTTGAATATAAGAAGGATATACGCTAACCATTGCTGCATCATCAAATTTATATTTTTTTGAAATTATTTTTAATGGAGATGATACAAAAGCGTTCAATTTTCCAAAATGATATTCGCCTCGTTCCACAGGTCTAACAGCATATTCAAAATCGTGCTTCTCTCCTATTTTTATTGAAGTTACATACTCAAAATTTCGTTTTTGAAACTGCGCAGGAAGTTCATCAATCACTTTTACTTCTATTAAAAACGGGTATCTATTTTCAAGTGAAATTGGCACAGGATTATCATCAGAATTAGAAAATTTTTCGGATAATAAACGTCTTGCTTTGAGTCCGTTTTTAAATCGAAATAGTATAATGATATCGAGAAAAAACAAAGCAAAAAGAAATGTAAACAAAACCCATGAAACGGTGTATATTACTGGAAACCAAAATGATAGCAAAAAAAACCCTGCAATTAGTGCAATTGCCTGAAAAAACCGTTCGTGTATGTATAATTCTTTAATTAAATTCATTTGTTGAGTTGTCGTCTATTTTTTTATTATCTCGGCACTTCTACAGATTGCACAATCATATCAATTACTTTATCGGTTGTAACGCCTTCCATTTCACGTTCTGGAGTTAAAATAATACGATGACGCAATACTGGAAATAATACTTTTTTAATGTCTTCTGGAATTACAAAATCTCGTCCGTTTATTGCTGCATACGCTTTTGACGAATTTAAAATTGCAATACTTGCTCTTGGCGATGCTCCGAGATATAAATGTGGATGATTTCTTGTTTTATGAATAATTTCAGCAATGTATTTCATCACTTTTTCTTCTACAACAACATCTTGAATCTTACTCTTGTAATTCAACAAATCTTTTTCAGTAAGTACTGGCTTTATCAGTGTTTGTGGTAAAACTCCTTTTCTTTTATGATGTGTTTGAATAATCAATATTTCTTCTTCTAATGACGGATAACCAACATCAATTTTAAACAAAAAACGGTCTAATTGCGCTTCTGGCAATGCATACGTACCTTCTTGTTCTATTGGGTTTTGAGTTCCAAGAACCATAAATGGATTTCCCATTTTATAGGTTTTTCCGTCAACGGTTGCTTGACGTTCTTCCATTACTTCAAACAATGCAGATTGCGTTTTTGCTGGCGCACGATTAATTTCATCAATTAAAATAAAATTTGAAAAAATAGGACCTTTTTTAAATTCAAATTCTGATGTTTTCATATTTAAAATGGAAGTTCCTAAAATATCGGAAGGCATTAAATCTGGTGTAAATTGAATGCGACTAAAACCTGTTTCAATCGTTTTTGATAACAATTTTGCTGTAATTGTTTTTGCAACTCCTGGAACGCCTTCAATAAGCACGTGTCCGTTTGAAAGTAAGGCTACTAATAATAGATCCATAAAGTTTTCTTGCCCTATAATTATTTTTGACAATTCTGCCTTAATCTGCTCAACGGCAGTTTTTAATTTACTTAAATCTATGCGGCTTTCAAAATTCAAATTTTGATCTTTGGGCGCTGTATTTTCTTGATTTTCCATGTTTTGATACTTATTTTACTACGTTTTTAAACTTCTCAATTAAGGTGTTTAATTCTAATAATTCTTCTTTGGTTACGGTGTTTTTTAAATGTATGGCATTACAATATTCAAATAATTTCTGAATTTCATCTACTGATTTTCCACTGCGTGATGCAACCTTTTTATAGAATGTAGCGTCTATTTTTTGAGTTGAAATCCGAAATTTTAGTCGTATAAAATCTAATAAATAACTAATTTTATGTTCCGCAATATTTTTATGTTCCGATTTTTCGTAATACATATTGGCAATAACTCGTGTAAATGCTAATGTTTGATTTTTTAAAGGTGTAATTACAGGAATATATCGTTGTTTTCGTTTTCCTTCAAAAACAATAAAAAACAACACACCAATAAGTACGGTATAATATGCCCATTTTAAATTCGGATTAGCCAATAAATATTGTATTTTCGATACCATTTTGGTTTTTCCTGTTTTGTAATATTCGTCCCAAAAAATAGGTTTATCGGTGTTTATGTAAGATAAAACGGCTGCTGTATGCTTATTATTATCTTCTTTTAGCAAATAGTAATTGGTAAACAGTTCTGGAAAAGTATGAAGATAAAAATTTCCTTTTCCATGTTTATATTTTATAAAATTAACACCTTCATCTGTGCGATCATTATTTTTACTTAGATAGCCTGTTTTTCCTAAAACAGTAGTTTTTAGTGTATCAATTTCTGTAAAAGTATGATTTAAAAAATCTCTGTCAAATGTATATTTTGTTGTTGATAAATTTTTATTTATCAGTTTAAAAAATACTTTTTCATCAAAATTTGAGGTCAATAATGGCTTGGTTTTTAAATTAAGCATATCAATATTGGATCCGTGTGTAGAAATAAAAATATCGTTTCCTCGTGCTACAAATTTTAGCATTCTGTTAAATTCTGCATCACCAAAATTTATGGCATCATCAATAAATATATAGGTTCCTTGCTTGGTAGTGTCTTCTAAAAAAATGTATGGCGAAATTTTAACATCTTCAATGTCATCTGTATTTAAAAGCGTACTGAGTTCCTTGCGCAACACGTAAGTTCCGTAAGGAATTTTATGTTTTTTCGCATAACTCGGAAACCAATTTAAAGGCGTTTTTTTGCTACTTTCATAGAAGATAATTGCCAAAACTAGCAAGAAAAATAATCCTAGATATATTTTAATGTTTTTATCCAAATTACTTGATATTCTTGGTTAAAGGTTTGTTCATCTTTAAAAAGTTTTTATCACAGTTCTAAAATCATTAAAATTTGTGGCTGCTTTTTCAAATTCAAATTCGTTTATTTCAAAATTTCCGTACCAAACAAAGTCGTATAAATGTGTTAACTTTTTAAACTTTAAACACAACTTTTCCTCTTTTATTTCATTACTATAATCTTCATTTGTTTTTTGTGGTTCCCATTCAATCAATTCATTTTCTTGCAACTTCTGTAAAGTTAATAAGTAATAATAGCGAACTGCCAATCGGTACTTTTTTTGTGCTATTGCTTTTTCGATGAGTTTTGAAATGTCTTTGTTTTTAATTATTTCTTCATCTTCAGTTAATATTATAGTGGCTTTTTCTGTTTTTCCAGAAATAATGGTGTTCATATCTACTTTCAAGAAAAATTTAATCAGGAGAATTAATATAATCAAAAGAATTAAATAGGGAACTATTTTAAATATCCAAATCATAATTCCAACTGCTTTTTCAACACCAAAAAGCCATGATAACAGTTTAGAAAATAAGCGCTTAAACCAA
>CAZWNY010000026.1:16212-24094 GCA_964635575.1 uncultured Kordia sp.
GTAATTAAAGTAATGGATGATAATAAAAATTGACCAACGTATGAAAGTATTGTTAGTAATAAATAAATTGGATCTGAAAACAGACTAAAAACGGCAGTTGGGTCACTATTAGAAACGCCAATTCCCATTTGTACAAATTGATAAATTAGTGCTGGAACGGCAAAAATTTGTCCTAAAACTCCTATTAAAATACCTACAACAAGTAAAACTCCAAAGGTTTCCCACCAATGGTTTTTAATTAATGTAAAACAGTAAGATATTGTGTCTCCAACGTTTTTATCTTCAAATACTAAAATTGATGCGCCAAGACTTAAAATTACTCCAATCCAAACTCCTGGAAGAACACATAGCATTGCACCAAACATTATCATTATCATCATCAAAAAATAATATCCTAAAAACTTCCAAAAATTTTGTTTCACATTAGCAATAATTTCACTTCTATTAACAGTTCCTTTATTGTCTATATAACTTTTGATATAATACAAAGAAGTCATTTTCATTAATACATAAAACACCAATCCAGACAACATTGCCAACAACACGTATGCCATTGCTTCTAATCCAGATACTGGAAAAGATGACGAAAGATTTTCTTCTGTAAAATCACTCATCATTCCTCCTAAAGAGCGTATATATAGTGCCATTACAACAATAAAAACAATTGCTGCTGGAGCTGAAATTCGTATAATAGTTCCAAAATATCCTTTCCAGTTTTCTCTTACAAACTTAAAAGCATCAGTAATAATTGTGCCTAAGTCGCGTGTTTTTTTAAATTCGATAGTGTTTTCCATAGTTTTGTTGTTTATTTTTTTATAAATCGTATTTTGTTAATTATCTGGTTTTTATTTTTTCAACTTACAACTTTATAATTTGTTTTTTATACATTATTCTCGGATACAGCACATAATAATATATAATTAGCGCCAACGAAAGTACAATAATTGTAATTGCTAAAAAATCGGGCATTTCGGTACGCCGTGTTACAAATCCTTCTAAAAAACCTGCAACAATAAAAAACGGTATTGTGCTTACCATTATTTTTAATCCTGATTTTACACTTTTCTTAAAAGACTCTAAACGTGTGTATGTTTCTGGAAAAAGCAAACCGTTTCCGAGTACCATTCCTGCGCATCCTGCAACAATAATGACTGATATTTCTATAGTTCCGTGTATCCAAATGGTTCGTGAGGATTCCCATAACAAGCCTTTATCATAAAAAAAATATAGGAATGAGCCTAGCATAATTCCGTTTTGCATCATTATAAAAAGTGTTCCTACGGAAAATAGCATTCCGAATAAAAAAGCATACATCGCAACTTTGATATTATTAAGTGTAATTCCTAAAAACATATCTACTTCGCCCATTTTTTTATACACCGCCATTGGATCGCCGTTTTCAATGTTTTCTAAGGTCATATTTACATAATTATCTCCCAAAATTAAACGAACAAAATTTCCATCTACAGAGGCTGAATACATTCCAACAATTGTAAAAAATGCAAAAACTAAAAAAGTAATTAGTAATTGTTTTTGATGTTTATAAAACTCTAAGGGAAATTCGGTTTTAAAAAAGGAAATCAATCTGTTTTTTCCTTCTTTTTGTGTTTTATATATTTTTTGATGTGCGCTAGAAGCAATAGCGTTTAAGTAAACCGCAGTATTACTATTCGGATAAAAAGTTTTGGCGTAACTCAAGTCATTTGTAATTTCTATGTATAAATCGGATAATTTATTTGGAGAAAGTATTGCTGTTTTTGCAAGCACATTTTCAAATAATTGCCACCTTTCTTTATTTTTTTTTACAAATGATGCTTCACGCATAATTTTATTCTTATTTTATAAATTTCAATTAAAAAAACACAAAATTAGGTTTATATTCGCTTTCTAATTTCATTTATCAAATAAACAAAAAAATGGATAACTTTCAAATAGAAACTGCACAAAATGTTACGATATACCAAAACGTTGCACATTTGAGTACGCGTATTGGATCATATTTGATCGATTTGTTTTTTATAATTGCGTATGTAATTGCAACAACTATGCTTTTAAATGCGCTGGATTTTGATATTGGCGGAAAATGGGCTGTCATGTCATTATTAGGATTGCCAATCTTTTTTTACAGCCTCGTTTTTGAAGTTTTAATGAATGGTCAAACGCCTGGAAAACGTTTAAACAAAATAAGAGTTGTAAAAATTGACGGTTCAAAACCTACTTTTGGGAGTTATTTATTGCGTTGGATGTTAAAAATAATTGATGTAAGTCTTGCTTCAGGATCTGTTGCTTTGCTCACTATTTTATTAAATGGAAAAGGGCAACGCTTAGGAGATTTAGCTGCAGAAACAACGGTAATTAGCGAAAAGAAAAGAATCACATTAAAAGATACTATTATTGTGGATATTCCTATTAATTATAAACCTACTTTTCCTCAGGTTACGATACTTAACGATACTGATATTCAGTCTATAAAAAATTTATATATAAAGGCAAAGAAAACAGGAAATCATAAAATAATTTTAAACTTACATACTAAAGTTACCCAATTACTCGATGTAAAAACAGATTTAAAACCAATAAATTTTATTGATATTATTATTAAAGATTACAATTATTATACGCAACAGATGTAGGTTTATAAACTGATAATTGGCAGTATTTATAAAAAACAGCTTGTCCTAATTTTTGGTTAAAACTTTAAAATATTACACAAAATAATTTTTAAAAAATCAGGAAAAGCATAAAAACTAAAGTATCTAATACTCTATTTTTCGTTTAGTAACTCAACTTTTTTTAATCATTCAGCTTTAATACAGCCATAAATGCTTCTTGTGGTATTTCAACATTACCAACTTGTCGCATTCGTTTTTTACCTTTCTTTTGTTTTTCTAATAGCTTACGTTTACGAGAAATATCGCCACCATAACATTTTGCAGTAACATCTTTACGGAGTGCTTTTGTGGTTTCACGAGCAATAATTTTTGCTCCAATTGCTGCTTGAATAGGAATATCAAATTGCTGACGTGGAATTAATTCTTTTAGTTTTTCACACATTTTTTTACCAATATGATGCGCATTATCTGCATGTATTAATGCCGAAAGTGCATCAACAGGTTGTGCGTTTAATAAAATATCTACACGTACTAGTTTAGAGGCACGCATACCAATTGGGTTATAATCAAAAGATGCATATCCTTTAGAAACTGTTTTTAAACGATCATAAAAATCGAATACAATTTCAGCTAAAGGCATATCAAAAGTAAGTTCCACTCTTTCTGTAGTTAAATAGGTCTGATTGGTAATCATTCCTCTTTTTTCAATACACAAACCCATTACATTACCTACAAAATCGGCTTTTGTAATTATGGTTGCTTTAATATAAGGTTCCTCAACTCTATCTAAACCTGAAGGATCAGGTAAGTCGGTCGGATTATTTACAATAATTGGTTTTTCAGGATATTTACGTGTAAATGCGTGATAAGACACATTGGGTACAGTTGTGATAACGGTCATGTTAAACTCACGCTCTAAGCGTTCTTGTATAATTTCCATGTGTAACATTCCTAAAAACCCACAACGAAAACCAAACCCTAATGCCGCCGAACTTTCTGGTTGCCAAACCAAAGAAGCATCATTTAATTGCAGTTTTTCCATAGAGTTTCGTAACTCCTCGTAATCTTCAGTATCTACAGGGTAAATACCTGCAAAAACCATTGGCTTTACATCTTCAAAACCATCAACAGCTTCGGTAGTTGGGTTTTCAAAATCGGTAATTGTATCACCTACTTTTACCTCTTTAGCTTCTTTTATACCTGTAATTAAATAACCTACATCACCAGCTAAAATTTCTTGCTTAGGGGTTTGCGTTAAATTTAACGTACCTACTTCATCTGCAAAATAACTTTTACCTGTTGCTATAAATTTAATTTTTTGTTTCTTAGAAATTTTACCATTTAACACTTTAAAATACGTTTCAACACCTCTAAATGAGTTATAAACCGAATCGAAAATTAACGCCTGTAACGGAGCATCAACACTTCCTTTTGGTGGAGGAATACGCTCAATAATTGCCGTTAAAATTTCCTGAATACCCAAACCTGTTTTTGCACTTGCAGGTATTACTTCTTCAGCATCACAACCTAATAAATCTACAATATCATCAGTAACTTCCTCAGGGTTTGCACTTGGTAAATCTATTTTATTTAGTACAGGTATAATTTCCAAATCATTCTCTAGTGCCAAATATAAATTAGAAATAGTTTGTGCCTGAATACTTTGTGCCGCATCAACAATTAACAAAGCGCCTTCACAAGCAGCGATAGATCGAGACACTTCATAACTAAAATCAACATGACCTGGAGTATCAATTAAATTTAAAATATACTCTTTTCCTTTATGCGTATATTCCATTTGTATAGCGTGCGATTTTATAGTAATACCACGCTCTCGCTCCAAATCCATAGTATCTAACAATTGTGCTTTCGATTCTCTTTCGGTAACCGCACCTGTAAATCCTAAAAGTCTATCGGCAAGTGTACTTTTTCCGTGATCAATATGTGCAATAATGCAAAAATTTCTAATGTGCTTCATGTTTGTTTATTTCGTTATTTGGGCGTGTCCCCATATCGTTCCTCATGGGGTCGCGCTTTCGGCAGTCGCTATTTTTGTAAAAAAACAAAAATGAGCTTCAACAAATACCTCAATCGCTCACGCAATATTTGCAAATATACTGTAAATTGATGGCAAAATTGTATATTTTTGAACTTCAATATTATTGCTACCCAACAAAATAACTTATACAATTTAAACTAAGGTTGTTTTCGTAAAAATAAAAAAAAGTGATTATTTTTACGAAAACAACTATTAATAATGAGAATAAAATTTAATACCACAACAACAGCCAACTATTAAACATATGAATTTTCAAATAAATGACACAGTTTCTGTTTTAGATGATGCTATAGACGGCATTGTAACCGCCGTTAATGGAGATGAAATTACCATCATATCTGATGATGGTTTTCCAATAAAATATCCTGCTAAAAAATTAGTAAAAATAGGCACCGAAACCTTTACATTTCATGGTATTGCACATGCAAAATCACAAAAAATAGAAAAAAAGAAAATCCATGCCAAAGGAACTCTTCGTGTAGATGAATTTATATTAGTAGTCGATTTACATATTGAACAACTAGTACGTAAAAAAGGAGGAATGAGTAATTATGACATCCTCAGTTTACAATTAGACACCGCAAAACATCGTTTAGAGCTTGCAATTAACAAACGTATGCCAAAATTAGTGTTGGTACACGGCATTGGTGACGGTGTTTTAAAAGCCGATTTACATAGTATGTTACGCAGGTACGATAACATCCAATTTTACGAAGCCAATTACCGAGAATACGGACAAGGAGCAACGGAAATTAGAATTTTACAACGTAAATAATTTATTTTTAATGTACATTTAGTTACGCACAAACACTTGTTTTTTTTTTCAATTCCAATTATTTTTAAAGTGAAATAGGCAAAACTCACCTGAAACACAAAACAGCTAATACTTATAACTATTATCGGCTGTTTTATGTTCGTTTTTTAATATTGA
Organism: uncultured Kordia sp.; assembly: GCA_964635575.1. Classification (GTDB taxonomy): domain Bacteria; phylum Bacteroidota; class Bacteroidia; order Flavobacteriales; family Flavobacteriaceae. Next base: position 21,815 of record CAZWNY010000026.1, read on the forward strand.
ATTTAAATCTGATAGGGATTTTTCGAAAATAGTTTTTATAATTTTATGAGCAAGTTATTGGTTTGCTAAAATCAGTAATTATTGTATTTTAGCTTTATGAAAAAATACATTTCACTACTAATACTTTGTTTTAGCTTACACATACAAGCGCAAACGGATAATAACTACGAAAAATACCCTGTTTTTAACGCTTGTAAAAACACTTCTATTTCAAACCTTCGACTTTGTTTTAAACAACAAATACAACAAGAATTTAAAAATAGATTTAAAATGCCTTCAATTATTAAAAAAGATCAATACAATGGTAGTATAAATATTCTTTTTGAAGTAACCGAATCAGGTACGTTTAAAATTGTTTATACCAAAGCAGCATATGCCGAGTTAAAAACCGAAACGGCACATGTTTTTGCTAATTTTCCTGTGATTACACCAGCAACCTTTAATGGGAAAAAAGTATATACACAGTATGCAATGCAAGTGTTAATACCTTCTTTAAAAATGATTCAACCTAAAATAAATCATAAAAAAAATAAAAAACCACGCAATAAATTAGAAGCAGCAGCAATGGAATACGATAGCATTATCAATATTGGTGGTGCAGAAAACAAACCTTATAAAAGCGGATTAAACATTCCGTTTTCTCATCAAAACTATGCTAAATTTGATTATAACATAAATGTTGTAGGTACAAACTCTCACACTGCAGTAAAACCATACAACTATACCGAAGTTTCAAAATATTACGACTTTGAAACCGAATTAGCAGTTTTACAAAAAAAGAAAAAAACGTGGTTAGGTAAAAAGTTTTTTAACGAACACCTTGTTGCTTTTGAAGGTGAAAATTACTGGTTTACCGCAGACATAATTGCCGATTTACAACTCGGGAAAGACCTGCAAAGTGAGTTATCAAACACTTATAACAACACCAGAGCATTTAACGTACAAGGAGGTTTAGGTGAAAAATTCAATTTTTCTACAACCATATTTGAAAGCCAAGGACTATTTGCCGATTATGTAAATGAATATGCTAGAAGCATTGCTCCTGCAGGCGGAAACATAGGTATTGTTCCTGGTAGAGGTATTGCTAAAGCATACAATACCAATGCTTTTGATTACCCAATTGCTGAAGGATATATTTCATACCGTGCAAACAAACAATTTAACGCACAATTTGGGCATGGTAAAAATTTTATAGGAGACGGTTACCGATCACTATTTATTAGTGATGTTGCTAGTCCGCATCCATATTTAAAACTAAACACCAGCTTCTGGAAAATTAAATATACCAATACTTGGATGTGGCTAAAAGATGTTAGAAACGCAGCAACTGTTGATGGCGCTTACGGCAGCAAATACATGGCAACTCATTTTTTAAGCTGGAATGTAACTAAAAAATTAAATATAGGTTTATTTGAATCCGTTTTATGGGCAGATAACAACAATCGAGGGTTTGATATAAATTATTTAAATCCTGTTATTTTTTATAGAGCTATTGAGTTTTCTACAGGCTCTAGAGCTGGTAATGCGCTAATTGGTTTAAGCGGAAAATACAAGGTAAACAATAATATTAATACCTACGGACAATTAATTATTGATGAGTTTTCATCTAAAGATATTTTTGGAGGCAATAAAAGTTGGAAAAATAAATTAGGATACCAAATAGGTATAAAATATTACCACGCCTTTAAAGTAAAAAACCTAATGCTTCAAGTAGAGTATAACCAAGTACGACCTTACACGTATTCTCATGATGAGTTGTTGCTAAATTATGGACAAAACAACCAATCTATGGCACATTTATGGGGCGCTAATTTTAAAGAATTTATTACAATTGCACATTACAATAAAAAACGCTGGTATGGTATGGCAAAACTGATTTACGGACAACGTGGTTTAGATACTGGTAACGGAATAAGTTACGGAGGTGATATTTATATAAATAACGACAATCGCCCTTCAGACAACAATATTTTACTTTTACAAGGTAATAAAACCGATGTATTTATTGCCGATTTACAACTCGGTTATTTAGTAAACCCTGCAACCAATTTAAAAGTATTTGCAAACATTACACAGCGTAAATTTTCACCAAAAATAACACCTGCTAATTTTGAAGAAAACACCACTTGGATTAATTTTGGATTCCGTACCGATTTATTTAACACCTATTTTGATTTTTAATAATCGTTGCTCTCAAAATGTCATCTACAACAGCTATTATGATTTATGTTTTTTTCTTATAAAAACGTGGTATTTTAAAAATAAATATTACTGTATTTT
>CAZWNY010000027.1:0-1733 GCA_964635575.1 uncultured Kordia sp.
TTAATATTGTTCCAAAAAAAGAAAAACTCTCAAGAAAAACTAATTCTTGAGAGTTTTTACTTAATTAAGCAAGATTTTTAATCAATTGGTAAGTTATAAATTAATTGTAGGTTTACAACAGGTCCACCATCCATTATTTGATTTTTTACGGTTCTTTCGTTTCCAAAATCTGAGGTTAATATTCTAAAATCAGCTTTTTGGCTTTCCGCAAATTGCTCATACCTTCTACTCATTGCATAACCTGCTCTTCCTTCAATAAATAGATTATTTGAAATTCTATGTCTAGCAAATAAGGTTAAATCAATACTCGTTCTTTCTATATAATCATCTTGATATGCGTCATTACCTTGTCTGTATGATGTAATCAATGCAAAGTGACTAAATCCAGCAGAAAAATCTTTATTTATTTCACGACTTACTTTTAACGTTAATGGTAATGTACCAACAATACTCCACTTGTCTGAAACTTGCCAGTCTAAATGAATAAGCGGTGTAAATGTTGGACCTAATTCTTCTTGGTTAAATAACAACCCGAAACGCATCATTAATTTGTCGCTATATCTGTTTTCAAACATTGCAACTCCTCCAAATTGAAAGTTATTTGATGACAAATTTACTCCGTCACCCATAAACCTAGGAACAAAAAGTAAATGTAATTTTTGTTTTTCATTTAAAGTTCTAATCACACCTGTTTGTAATATTGTTCCGTGTAATTTTATAGGGTTTGCAAGAGATGCATCTAAAGTTGCTGTGGAAGATGCACGAGAGTAATATTGAGTAATAGAGCTATAAAACATCGTTTTTTCCGATAAAGCTAACGGAATTTTTAAATTAATCATACTACCACGTTCCGTGTTTTCACCTGGAATAGGATTTCCCGCTTCATCTACTGCTGAGTCTTGTGTAAAACCATATCTAGTTTCTACTGTTAACAAATCGATGCTCGATTGAGCTTTTACCATACTTACAGCACTAAATGATACTAGTGCAATAATAAAAATGTGTTTAAGTTTCATATTTTTAGTTGTTTAGTTAGTTATTTTTGAATTCAAATATATATCTATATTTTTAATTTTAATAAAAAAAAGAGGGTTATTTTAAATATATTCTTAATTCCATAAGTTATAATTCTACCAAATAATGTATTTTTGGAGTATGCCATTACACCATAATAACCTACATAAAAACGGATATGATTTTGAGTTGCTTTGTAAAAACAACAAAGAGTTATCTGAATTTGTATTTACCAATACTTATTTAACAAAAAGCATTGATTTTGCGAACCCGAAAGCAGTAAAGGCATTAAATACCGCATTATTAAAAACGCATTACAATATTAGTTTTTGGGAGTTTTCCTATAAAAATTTATGTCCACCTATTCCTGGAAGAGCAGATTATATACATCATATTTCCGATTTATTAAAACCCATAAACCGTATTAAAAAAAACATATTAGATATTGGTACAGGAACAACCTGCATTTACCCTATTTTAGGTAATTATTTATATAATTGGAAATTTACAGCCTCCGAAATAGATGAGGAATCCATAAAAAATGCGTTACAAATAATTCATAAAAACAATTTAGGTAATGCCGTTAAAATTTTACATCAAAAAGATACAGGTGCTATTTTAAAAAACATAATATTTCCAACAGATAAGTTTGATGCCACTTTATGCAATCCTCCTTTTTTTAACAGTAAAGAAGATGCTAAAAAGGCAACACAACGAAA
>CAZWNY010000027.1:1833-23994 GCA_964635575.1 uncultured Kordia sp.
TGTTATAAAGGTGGTGAAAAAGCATTTTTGCACAATTATTTATACCAAAGCTCTCTTTTTAAAACGCAATGTTTTTGGTTTACCTGTTTAGTATCTAAAAAAGAAAATGTGCGATTAATGCAGGTATCTTTAAAAAAATTAGGAACAACCGAAATTAAAGTGATACACATGAAGCAAGGAAATAAAAGCACTCGCTTTATTGCTTGGACATTTTTAAACAAAAAAGAACAAGATAATTGGTAACCTTTTATTTTTGAGTTAAATATCTATTAAACCATCAGAAACAAAACTTTGCACTGCTAATTCATAACTTTGTAAACCAAATCCAATAATAACACCTTTTGCATGTGGCGCAATATAAGATTGATGCCTAATTACTTCTCTTGAATAGGTGTTAGAAATATGTACTTCTATTACAGGAGTTTTAATGCCCGCAACAACATCTGCAATACCAACCGAAGTATGCGTATAAGCAGCGGCATTTAAAATAATACCCGTATAAGCCCCAAAACCCGCTTCTTGTAATTTGGTAATCAATTCTCCTTCTATATTCGATTGAAAACACTCAAATTGTACCGTTTTATATTTTATTTTTAATTGCTCAAAAAATTCTTGAAAAGATAACTTTCCATAAATAGCAGTTTCTCGTTTACCTAACAAATTTAAATTAGGACCATTTATTAGTAATAATTTCATTTTTTAATAAATTAAAAAACAACATAAAATGTTGTTTTTGTGTAAGGTTAATTTTTTATTTCTGCAAAGTAATAAATTTTATTTATATTTGCATCCAAAAAAAATTTAAACATAAAACATAAACAACATGAAAAAAGTGATCTTATCCGCAATGGCAATTTGTAGCTTTGCATTTACAACAAACGCTCAAATTTTAGATAACATAACCTTTGGAGCAAAAGCAGGTTTAAACTTAGCGAATGTATCAGGAGATGTAAAATATAATGACATGAAAGCGGGATTCCATATTGGTGCTGTCGCAGAAATGATGATTAATGATAAATTTGCAGTACAAGGTGAATTATTATATTCTACACAAGGATTTAAAACTGAAAGCACTGATTCTGGTATAGGTTGGAGTGAAAAAGAAGAAAGCAATACAAAATTAAATTATTTGGCAATACCTATTATGGCTAAGTATTATGTTACCGATAAAATTAGCCTTTTAGCAGGTCCTCAAATTAGTTTTTTAACGGGTGCGGAAATTGAAAACACCTATACTATTGTTGATGTAGACCCAAATGATCCATTTGATTATTCTATTCAAAGTAGATCTGAAAATCTCGATATAAAAGAGTTCACTAACAGTATCGATTTCGGATTAAACTTTGGTGCTGAATATAAAATGGAAAACGGATTAAATTTTTCATTACGTTATAACTTAGGTTTATCTAATATTATAGATGTAAGTGGTCTTCCTGATGAAATTAACAACAGAGTATTACAATTTTCTGTTGGATATTTTTTCAACTAAGAAAAATAATTTAAACATTTCACTTTTTGGAGTTTAAATTCCAAAACGATAAAAAACCATGCAAATTGCGTGGTTTTTTATTTTACAACAATACCAACTCCGTAAGTTTTTTTTGCTAAAAAAACCAAACCGCAAGCTATTATTGGAAATACTCAGTTTTCGACACATTATAACATATATTTTAGGTTTTACTCACGTATTTACTTTTTTATAAGAGTTTGTAATTCATTACAAAAACACTTGCGAATTTAAGGCAGTACTAAAAAAAATCTTCTGTATCTTTGCTTTTATATGCAACACCAACACTTTTTACTCTTTAAACCTTTTGGTTATTTAAGTCAGTTTGTAAATAATGAGCAACATCAAAAGAAAAAAAATAAACTTTTAGGCGAATTAGGAAGTTTTCCTAAAGGAATTATGCCTATCGGAAGGTTAGACTTAGAATCGGAAGGACTTTTATTATTAACGACAGACGGTAAAACTAGTTATCATATTTTGAGTAATAAAGTAGAAAAAGAGTACTACGCACAATTAGATGGTATAATTACAGATCAAGCAATACAGTTATTACAAAACGGAGTTACAATTACAGTAGAAAATGCAAAATATATGACTAAACCCTGTAAAGTATGTAATGTAACACCGCCAAATAATTTACCTGAACGTGCTAAAAAAATACGAAACGAACGTCATGGACCAACAACTTGGATATCGATAACGTTACGAGAAGGTAAATTTAGGCAAGTTCGAAAAATGACTGCCGCTGTAGGGTTTCCTACACTTCGATTAGTACGTATGCGAATCGGGAATATTAAATTTGACAACCAAAAAGCAGGAGAAATTAAACCATTACCTGCTAATTTTATCGTATAAAAATGAGTGCAAAAAACAATACCTATCCGTTATTAGCAACACTTAAACAGTATTTTGGGTACGATAGTTTTAGAGCGCAACAACAAGAAATTATTCAATCGGTTTTAGCAAAAAAAGATGGTTTAGTAATTATGCCAACAGGTGGCGGGAAATCTATTTGTTTTCAATTACCTGCGCTGTTATTTGAAGGAATTACTTTAGTTGTTTCGCCATTAATTGCGTTAATGAAAGACCAAGTAGATGGTTTAAATGCAAACGGAATTGCAGCCGCATATTTTAACAGCAGTCAAGCTGCTGCTGAACATCAACGTATTTTTAAAGAAATTGAACAAAAAAAATTAAAACTATTATACGTTGCACCAGAAAGTTTGTCGGTTTTAGAATCTCTTATTAATGAAAAAACAATTAGTTGTGTTGCTGTTGACGAAGCACATTGCATATCGTCATGGGGTCACGATTTTAGACCATCATACCAACAACTAGGATACCTTAAAAACAAACTGCCAAATACACCTATAATTGCATTAACTGCCACTGCCGATAAAGCTACACGAGAAGATATTGCCAAACAATTAAACTTATCAAACGCTACTACTTTTATTTCATCTTTTGATCGAAAAAATATTGAATTAGAGGTTCGCCCAGGAACCGATCGTATTGCGCAAATACTTCGGTTTATAAAACAAAAACCTAATCAATCGGGAATTATTTATTGCTTAAGTCGAAAAACTACCGAGCAAATTAGTGCCAAATTAAAAGCAAATGGAATTGATGCTGCTGCTTATCATGCCGGACTTTCCTTTGACGAACGCACCAAAGCACAAGAAAACTTTATTTTTGATAAAACACAAATAGTTTGTGCAACTGTTGCTTTTGGTATGGGAATCGACAAAAGTAACGTCCGTTGGGTAATACATTATAATATGCCTAAAAATATTGAAGGCTATTATCAAGAAATTGGTCGTTCTGGTAGAGATGGTTTACCTGCAAACGCTTTACTTTTTCATAGTTATAGTGATGTAATACAACTTCGTAAATTTGCTGAAGGCGCAAGTAATGCAGAAGTGCAAATTGCGAAATTAGAACGGATGAAACAGTTTTCAGAAGCAGCCACTTGCCGAAGAAAAATACTATTAAGCTATTTTGGCGAGTTACTTGCCGAAAATTGTGGCAATTGTGATGTTTGTAAAAATCCTCCACAATTTTTTAACGGAACCATTATTGCTCAAAAAGTATTATCAACCATAACTAGAGCAAACCAAAAAGTGGGAACAGGTATAGTTATTGATATTTTAAGAGGTGCAAAAAATGCAAATGTGTTAAATAACAATTACAATCAATTAAAAACCTACGGAATTGGCACCGATATTTCTTGGAATCATTGGCAACAATATATTATTCAATTAATAAACCAAGGATATTGCGAAATTGCTTTTCATAAAAACAATGTATTACAACTTACCGCATTTTCTAAAAAAGTATTGTACGAAAAAAAAATAGTACAACTTACTAAAGCAGCTGATTTTAAAACGAAAAAAGAAAGTAAAACCGTAAGCAAAACTAAATTGGTTAGCAATAGCTTGTTTGAACGTTTACGAAAGTTACGCCAACAAATTGCTTTAAAAGAAAACATACCTGCATATTTAGTTTTTAATGATGCTACTTTAAAAGAAATGGAACGAGTACGACCATTATCTGAATCTGATTTTTTAAACATTAGCGGTGTCGGACAACGAAAACTAGAGGTTTATGGTAGCATATTTATTTCCGAAATTACAACATTTAATGCCGATAAAGAAAAACAACCAAAAAAAATTGATACCGCTAAAGTAACCTATAATTTATTTAAAAAAGGAAAAACAATAGCTGAAATTGCAACATTGAGAAAGTTAAAACCGACTACTATTTTTTCTCATATCTGTAAATTATATAGCGATGGCGAAGATATTGATTTACATCAATTTATTAATAAAGAAGATGTTGTACTCGTAAAAAAAGCAAAAGAAAAGTTAGAAAACCCAGAAGGATTAAAAACTTATTTTGATTATTTTGAAGAACAAATGGATTATGCTAAAATAAGATTAGCACTTACAATTATAGAAAAAGAAGGTTAGTTTTACGATGATGTTATTAGATAAATACCATCCGATTTAATTTCAATTTTACGAGCTTTATATAAGCTACCTATTGCTTTTTTAAAACTTTTTTTACTCATTTGCAACACATCTCTAATAATTTCGGAGTTCGATTTATCGGTCAACCCTAAATAACCATCATTATCTGTTAATTCCAATAAAATACGTTCTCCATTAGGTTCTATTGCTCTATAACTTGTTTTTTGTAAAGAAACATCTATTTTATTGTCGTTTCTAATCTTTTTTATAATTCCTGTTACTTGATCTCCAACACGTAAATCTCTATATACTTCATTTTCATATACCAAACCTCTATGTATTTGGTTTATAATTACGTTAATCCCTAAATCGGTCATGTGAGAAATAATAATATCCACCTCTTCAAATAGTGCAACCGTTAACTCATCGTTAGATAAAAATTTATTTATTTTACTACTTCCAACCAATCTATCTGTAACGGAGTCTAAATACATAAATACCAGATAGTGTTTCCCTTTTTGCATAGGTCTTGCTTGTTCATTAAAAGGTATAAATAAATCTTTTTCTATTCCAAAATCTAAAAACGCTCCGTGTTTAGTTACTTGATTTACAGGTAACCAACCAAAGTCATGTAGTTCTATTTTCGGTTTTAAGGTCGTTGCAATTAAGCGCTCTGTATTATCTAAATATAAAAACACATCTATTTCATCTCCTATTTCAAAACTTTGTGGTATATATTTTCCAGGCAGCAATACATCATTACCTTCTTCATCTATTAAAAATAAACCCGGGTCAGTATCTCTATCTATTACTAATGTATTTATTCTTCCTAATTTCATGGTATGCTCTGTTTTAAAATGCAAAAGTACTCTTTTTGTTTTAGTGGTTATAGGTATATCTTCTTTTTTATTTCTGAATAGTATTCTTTTAAAAAATAAATTTATGTAGCTTTGTATCTCTATAAAACCTAAAAAAATGCCAAAAATTTCAACTAAAGGACAAGAAATGCCGCAATCTCCGATTCGTAAATTGGTCCCTTTTGCAGAAGAAGCAAAAAAGAGAGGTACAAAAGTATATCATTTAAATATTGGTCAACCAGACATTAAAACTCCGAAAGTAGCTTTAGATGCTGTTAAAAACAACACATTAACTACTGTTGCATATTCCCAATCGGAAGGTTCTGAAGCATATCGAGCTAAAATTGCAAACTATTATAAAAAACATGATGTTACTGTAAATGCGAATGATATTATTGTAACTACCGGCGGTAGTGAAGCGTTGCTGTTTACCTTTGGTAGTGTTATGGATGTGGATGATGAAGTAATTATACCTGAACCGTTTTATGCTAATTACAACGGTTTTTCTACCGCTTCGGGTGTAAAAGTTGTGCCTGTAATGTCCACTATTAATGATAGTTTTGCATTACCAGCTATTGAGGAATTTGAGAAACTAATTACTCCTAATACCAAAGCTATTTTAATTTGTAACCCAGGTAACCCAACTGGTTATTTATATAGCAAAGAAGAAATAAAAAAGTTAGCCAAAATTGTTAAAAAATATGATTTATTTTTAATTGCAGATGAAGTTTATAGAGAGTTTACTTATGACGGTTTAAAGCATTATTCCGTTTTAGCCGAAAATGGTTTAGATGAGCATGCAATTATTATAGATTCGGTTTCCAAACGATACAGCATGTGTGGTGCACGTATTGGATGTGTGGTTTCTAAAAATAAAGATTTTATTGCCACTGCGTTAAAGTTCGCACAAGCACGTTTAAGCCCGCCAACCTATGCGCAAATTGCTAGTGAAGCTGCTTTAGAAACTCCACAACAATATTTTGATGAAGTTATTGAAGAATATTCCGCTCGTAGAGATACTTTAATTACGGAGTTAAAAAAAATTAACAATGTAAAAGTAGCTACTCCAAAAGGAGCTTTTTATTGCATTGTCGAACTTCCTATAAAAAATGCAAACAATTTTGCACAGTGGTTATTAGAAGAATTTAACCTAAACGGAGAAACCATTATGGTTGCACCAGCAGCAGGTTTTTATGCAACTCCAAATGTTGGTTTAAATCAAATTAGGATTGCTTATGTGTTAAACAAAGAAAGTTTAATTAAATCGGTTGCTATTTTAAAAGCAGCTCTGGAAAATTATACTTGTTAAAAATATAAATAAATTTTATGCGAGTACAACACAACATCTCTTTGAAAAAATACAATACATTTGGTATTGATGTAACAGCGAGTAATTTTGTTGAAGCAACATCAGTATTTGGTTTAAAACGTATTTTAGATTTGCCACTAAAAAATTATTTTTTAATTGGCGGCGGAAGTAATATGCTACTCACTAAAAACATTACAAATGCTTTAGTAATACACATAAATATAAGTGGTAAGGAAATTATTAAAGAGAATGAAGATTTTATTTGGATAACCGCTCAAGCAGGAGAAAATTGGCATAATTTTGTTATCTGGTGTGTACAACGTAATTTTGGCGGACTAGAAAACATGTCGCTAATACCTGGTAATGTTGGTACTGCACCAATTCAAAACATTGGAGCTTACGGAAAAGAGTTAAAAGATAATTTTGTAAGCTGTACCGCATTAGAAATTGCTACACAAAAATTAAAAACGTTTACTAAAGAAGATTGTAAATTTGACTACCGAAACTCTGTATTTAAAAATGAATTAAAAGGACAGTTTATTATTACCTCAGTTACTTTTAAACTGACCAAACAAAACCATCATATTTCGATATCATACGGAGTAATTGAAGCTGAATTGGCAAATAAAAAAATTTTAAAACCGAATATTAAACAAGTAAGCAACGCTATTATTGCCATTAGAAAATCTAAATTACCTGATCCTGAAAAATTAGGAAATAGTGGAAGTTTTTTTAAAAACCCTATAATTTCAAAAAAAGAATTTGATGTTTTTATCAAAAAATTCCCAGAAGCACCCAGTTATATAGTTTCTGACACAGAAATTAAAATCCCTGCAGGCTGGCTAGTTGACCAAGCAGGTTTTAAAGGAAAACGATTTGGTAACGCTGGTGTGCATAAAAAACAAGCACTTGTTTTAGTTAATTATGGCAACGCAACAGGGCAAGAAATTTGGAATTTAGCCATGAAAATTAAAAGCACCGTTTTAGCTCAATTCAATATTGAAATTAACCCAGAAGTAAACGTATATTGATGTTAAAACATAAACTCATTTTTAACCCTAAATAATTTCGAATATTACATTGTAAAAATACACTTCTAAAATAAAAATTATGAAAAAAATCATTCTATTATTAAGCGTACTATTAATAACTATTGGTACTTACGCACAAAAAAAAGCATACGTAATTTATAATGCTAAAGGAAAAAAAGTATCGTATAAAAAAATGCTAAAAACACTTAGTAAACAAGATATTATTTTATTTGGAGAACAACACAATAACGCAATTACACATTGGTTACAATATGAACTTACTGCCGATTTACACCAAACAAAAAAACTAATATTAGGAGCAGAAATGATTGAAGCAGACAATCAAATTGCTTTAAACGACTATTTATCGGGTAAAATTAACAAAAAAGGATTAGATACTTTAGCACGTTTATGGCCAAACCACAAAACTGATTATGCACCGTTAGTTGATTTCGCAAAAATAAATAAATTACCTTTTATTGCGACTAATATACCACGTAGGTTTGCTAATAAAGTATATAAAAAAGGCTGGAGTGCTTTAGACAGTTTAACCGAAAAACAAAAAAAATGGGTAGCACCATTACCTATTTTTTTTGATGCTAACTTACCTACTTACAAAGAAATTTTAGAAATGATGGGGAAACACGGAAGTCCAAAATTAGTAATGGCACAAGCCTCTAAAGATGCTACAATGGCACATTTTATTTTAAAAAACTACAAACCAAGCCATACTTTTATACACTATAACGGAGCGTTTCATTCCAACAAATACGAAGGAATTTTATGGTACTTAAAACGAGAAAACAACAACTTAAACTACGGAACAATTTCTACCGTAGTACAAGACAATGTAAACAAATTAGAAACAGACAATAAACACCTTGCCGATTTTATTATTTGTGTAAATACTAATATGACTACCACATATTAATTATGAACAAAATATTCGCACTTATTATTATTTTGTTTTCTTTCGGTAGTTTTGCTCAAAATGAATTTTTTAAACATCATGAAAAATTTACACGTCAAGACAGTTTACGAGGAAGCAACACCTTACAACGCGCTTGGTGGAATGTAAAACATTATGATTTAGCAGTTTCTGTTTTTCCTAAAACAAAAACAATAAAAGGGACTAATAAAATTAGCTTTACAGTAGAAAAACAAATGCGAAAAATGCAGATTGATTTGCAACAACCCATGCAAATTACTCAAATAATACATCAAAACAAACAATTAAAATTTACTAGAGAAAATAATGTTTTTTGGGTTGAATTTTCAACTACATTACCACTGCATTCTACCCAAAATATTACTATTTATTTTGAAGGAAAACCTAAAGAAGCAACTCAACCACCTTGGGATGGTGGAATTACTTGGAAAAAAGACAATAATAATGTCGATTTTATTGCTTCATCCAATCAAGGTATTGGAGCCAGTATTTGGTGGCCAAACAAAGACTTTAGTGCAGATGAGCCAGACAACGGAGCTATTATTTCGGTTAACATACCCGAGCATTTAACTAATGTTTCTAACGGAAAGTTAATTGCTGTAATTTCGCATAAACAACAAAAACGAAAAACCTATACATGGAAAGTTACCAATACGATAAATAATTACGGAATATCTATAAATATAGGCGATTACGCTCATTTTTCGGAAGTATTTAAGGGCGAAAAAGGAAGTTTAAATTGCGAATATTGGGTGCTTAAAAAAAACTTAAAAAAAGCAAAAAAACAATTTCAACAAGTTCCTAAAATGTTAACTGCCTTTGAGTATTGGTTTGGCCCTTATCCTTTTTATGAAGACGATTATAAATTAGTAGAAACACCTTATTTAGGTATGGAACACCAAAGTTGTATTGCCTACGGAAACCATTACAAAAACGGTTACTTAGGATCGGACTTAAGTGGCACTGGCATAGGGCTAAAATTTGACTACATTATTATTCATGAAAGCGGACACGAATGGTTTGCCAACAGCATTACCAACAAAGATGTTGCAGATATGTGGATACATGAAGGTTTTACCTGCTATTCTGAAAGTTTATATATCGATTATCATTTTGGCACCGAAAATGCTAATAAATATGTACAAGGAATGCGAAAAAACATACAAAACAACAAACCACTTATTGGGCAATACCTAGTAAATAATAGTGGCTCTAGTGACATGTATTACAAAGGTTTAAACATATTACATACTTTACGGCAAATGATAAATAATGATGAAAAATGGCGAACAATATTGCGTGGTTTAAACAATGAATTTTATCATCAAACTGTAACTACTCAACAAATAGAAAATTACATGAGTACACATTCTGGTTTGCCTCTTAATGGTTTTTTTAATCAATATTTACGAACCGTTAAAATTCCGGTATTAGAACTAAAATACAATAACAAAAAATTAAAATATCAATTTAAAAATACGGTAGCTAATTTTAAAATGCCTGTTAAAATATGGGTCAATAAAAAACCTGTATGGATTAACGCTAGCAATAAATTAAGTACATATACAGCAACTTACGACATAAAAACGGTAGTTGTAGATAAAAACTTTTACATTAAAACTAAAAAAAAATATTAAAACGATACGCTAAAATATCAAATACTTATATTTGCAGTATAAAACCATATAAAATGAAATTAGTTGCACTTACTATCGGACTATTATTACTTGCTGTTGCAGGAATTAGTATTAAACTTTGGGCAAAAAAAGACGGTAAATTTGCAGGCACTTGCGCTAGTCAAAACCCAATGTTAAATAAAAACAATGACCCTTGTGGCTTTTGTGGAAAACCCGCAGAAGAATTTGACACTTGTGATACGCCACAACACGAAGCATAATTACTGAATATGCTAACTTTTTTATTTTACCTCTTTATTGTATTTAGTAGCATACTTACATTATACTATCTTTTTATTTTTAGTGCGTTTTCTTTTTCAAAATTAAAAGAAAAAAAAGAGATAAACTTGCCTGTTTCAATTTTAATTTGCGCAAAAAATGAATCCGAAAATTTAACAAAATTTCTGCCTTATATTGTAACACAAAACTACCCTAATTTTGAAATTGTTTTAATCAATGACGCTTCGTTTGACGATACGTTAACTGTAATGAAACGTTTTGCAAAACAACATAAAAACATAAAAATTGTAAATGTGGAAAACAACGAAACGTTTTCGGGAAATAAAAAACATGCATTAACCTTAGGTATTAAAGCTGCTACAAACGACTATCTACTATTTACAGATGCCGATTGCAAACCAGCATCAAATCAATGGGTTTATAATATGATGCGTAATTTTTCTGTAGAAAAAAAATTTGTTTTAGGATATGGCGCTTATCAAAAACAAAAAAAATCAATATTAAATGCTTTAGTTCGGTTTGAAACGTTACTTACCGCAATACAATATTTTTCGTATGCTAAAATAGGAAGTCCATATATGGGAGTTGGTAGGAATTTGGCGTATCATAAAAGTGAATTTTTTAATGCAAACGGATTTACAGATCATCTAAAAATAAAATCTGGTGATGATGATTTATTTATTAACCAAAACGCTAAAGGAAAACATACCGCTATTGAATATACCACTAAAAGCCACACCATATCTATTGCTCCACAAAGTTTTAAGCAATGGTATATACAAAAAAGAAGGCATACATCTACCGCAAAATATTATAAATTTAAGGATCAACTATTGCTAGGGTTATTTTATATTTCGACAGTCATATTTTGGCTTAGCTTTACATTTCTTATTAGTTTTCTGTTTCAATGGGAATTAGTATTGCTTATTTTTGGCATTAAGTTATCGATACAGTATTTTGTATATGGGTTTGGTGCTAAAAAACTAAATGAACAACGCTTGGTAGTTGCACTTCCATTTTTAGAGTTATTTTTAATTCTTTTTCAATTCACTATCTTTATCAACAATTGTATTTCAAAACCAAAACATTGGAAATAAAAAACACCATATTAATTACGCAAATTCAAAATGCAAAAAACGGAAGCCAATCGGCTTTTAATTATTTGTTAAATTTATTTTGGAACGATGTATATGGCTTTTTATTAAAACGTACCGAAAATGAAAACGATGCGGAAGATTACACCATTCAAGCATTTGCAAAGGCATTTGAAAAAATAAATAGTTTTAAAGAGGAATATAAATTTAAAACATGGTTAATTACAATTGCAAAAAATATATTTTTTGATGAGTCTCGTAAAAAAAAATCCTCTATTGCTTCTAAAACTGTTACTCATAACAAAAACCATGTATATCAGATTATCGATGACAGCCCTACTGCAGAAGATAAACTAATTATCGAACAAAATTTAGCTAAATTATTGCGTTATATAAAACTACTTAAACCGCATTATCAGAATGTAATTATGTTACGTTATTTTCAAGAAATGCCACTTAAAAAAATTGCATTAGAAATAAACGAACCACTAACTAATGTAAAGGTAAAATTATTACGTGCCCGAAAATTATTAGCCGAAATTATTACGAAAAAACAACAATAGAAACCTAAATTTACAACATCATGTTATTTAAAGAAAAAATAGTAGTGTATCCTTTTGTTTTAAAATAATTTAAATCGGTTATATTTTTAACAGTTACCAAAATAAAATCGCCACCCCAAGCGCCTAAACTTTTAATACTTCCACAATTATAATCTTTAAAAAGTGTTTCTTTTACTGTTGGTGTTTCTATTATTTCAGAAATATATTTTTCATGCGTATCAATTAAAACATTAAAATCAATTAAAGAAGTGCAATTAATCATTTTTTCGGTAATGGTATTTATAAGTTCTATTTGTTGTTTTTTTATTGTTGTATTTAGTTTTTTATAACGTGTAATTCCTAATTTACTGTCTTGTTTTTGATTTAAATAAATTAAGAAAATTTGTGCTGAAAATCTTGGATTAAAATCAATATATTTAACAATTGGAGTGTTATTTACTAGTTGATACGTTAAAGCACTATTGCTGTTTGCGCACGCAATATCATAACCGCTTCCGCCAAAAGATTGTTGTAGTAGCTCAAACGGATTTACCTTTGCCCATTTTGCAATATTAGCAATTAAAGTAGATGAGCTTCCTAATCCAAAATTTGTATTAAAAGTAAGTTGTGTCGTTATTAAATACCCTTTGTTATTAGTTAAAAAAATAGAGTTTAACTGTTTTGCGGCTTGTAAAATAGTTAATAAAGTTTGATGTTTTTTACATGTTATTTTTGTGTTTGTAAGTGTATTGTTAAATTCTGTTTCAAACCAAATATCAGTGTTTTCATCAAAACTTTTCCATATTATTTTATTATTGTTAGTTGGTTTTACAGTTAAATATTGTCCTTTTTTTGTAGGTATTGCTAATGCAATTGCACCATCTAAAACAACATATTCTGCGGTGAGTAATAATTTTCCGTGACTGTAAAATACTTTTGCACTCATTATTTATTTGCTAACTTCATTAAATTTATTTACAACAGCGCTATGGGTAACCGTTTTTCCTTCAAAATAAGTAGCGACTTGGTTTTTTTCTTCGGTAGTTGCGTTTAACTGATTTAAAATGTTCATTAAATGCATTTTCATATGTCCTTTTTGTATACCTGTTGTGGTTAATGAGTGTAATGCTCCAAAGTTTTGAGCTAAACCAGCAACGGCAACTATTTGCATTAATTCTTTTGCGTTTGGGTTTCCTAAAATTTCTAATGCTAATTTTACTAACGGATGTAATTTGGTTAAGCCACCAACAGTTCCTAATGCTAAAGGCAATGTTATCCAAAATTTAAAAATTCCGTTTTCAATACTTGCGTGTGTTAAACTACTGTATTTATTGTTTCTTGCAGCATACGCATGTACTCCAGCTTCTACCGCTCTAAAATCATTGCCTGTTGCTAAAACAACAGCGTCAATTCCGTTCATGATTCCTTTATTATGCGTAACCGCTCTATATGGTTCTATTTCGGCAATTTTTACTGCGGTAATAAACTTTTTAGCAAATTCTTCTCCTGAAATATCGTCCGTTTTTAAATCTTTTACTGGACAAGAAACACTTGCTTTAACTAAACAATCAGGTGTATAGTTAGAAAGAATACTCATAATAATGATTATTTTTTTCTCTGTTTCTGTAAATGCTTTAAAAAGTAAAGCTTCTTTTTTAAATGTTTTTGCAAATTCTTCTAAGCAAGAGTTTATGAAATTTGCACCCATTGCATCTAAGGTTTCAAATTCGCAATGTATTTGGTAATAGTTTTCTAGTTTATGAGTTTTATCTTTTAACGTAATTCCTGTAATTCCGCCACCACGGTTATTCATATTTTTGGTAATAAATTTTGTGTTTTCTATTAGTTTAGGAACTACTTTTTTAAAAAAATCTTTTAGTGTATTGCTGTTTCCTTTATATAAAAAATGCACTTGACCAATTTTTGTAGTGCTAATTACTTCTGTTGTAAATCCTCCTTTATTGTGCCAAAACTTTGCGGCTTTACTTGCAGCGGCAACTACTGAGCTTTCCTCAATTGCCATAGGCATAGTGTGTAATTTTCCGTTAATTAAAAAATTAGGAGCAACACCAAAAGGTAGGTAATAATTAGTAATTGTGTTTTCTATAAACTCATCATGCAATTCTTGTAATTTTTCATCTTTATTCCAATATTTCCGAATCATTTTTTCGGCATCTGTATTGTTTTTCAAATGTGTATTTACAATCCATGAAATTTTTTCATTTTTTGATAATTTAGAAAATCCTTTTACTGGTTGTATCATTACTGTTTTTTAAGTATAAAGTAATGCAAAGATAGGTATTTTAAAGAAAATCTGTATATTGTACTCTTTTATTGAAAGATAAAAAACATTTAGAAACCTCAAGAATGAAAAAAACAATTTTAATTTGCATTTTGTTCGTGCTAACCTTTAGTGTTTTAACCGCTCAAAACAAACAATTTACATTACAGGAAATTTGGGGAGGAGAATTCAGTTCGTCTCGTATATATGCTTTAAATGCAATGAATGACGGGCAACATTACACCGTTTTTAATTTTGATGCTGCCACTAAAAATACATCCGTAGATAAATATAGTTATCAAACCTTAAAAAAAATAACTACTTTAGTAAGTGCTTCAGATATTTCGGAAATATCGGATTTTACAAATTATACTTTTAATGCCGATGAAACTAAAATATTATTAGCAACAGACGTTGCATCTATTTTTAGGCATTCTTCCGTAGGAAAATATTTTATTTACAACATCAAAACAAAAAAAACTACCTTATTAATAGATAAAAAAATACAAGAACCAACCTTTTCTCCAGACGGAAATAACGTAGCTTACGTGTTTGAAAACAATATTTATTATAAAAACTTAACAACCAATAAAGAAACTCAAGTAACTTTTGACGGTGAAAAAGGTAAAATTATTAACGGAGTTACGGATTGGGTTTATGAAGAAGAGTTTGCCTTTGTACGTGCTTTCGATTGGAATAAAACAGGAACAATATTAGCTTTTTTACGATTTAATGAAACCGATGTTCCGGAGTTTTCGATGGATATATACGGTAAAAACCTGTATCCGCATCAAAAACGTATAAAATACCCAAAAGCAGGAGAAAAAAATGCAATAGTAAGTTTATATATACACACATTAAGTACCAATGCATTAGAAAAAATACCTTTAGGTGAATACGAATATATACCAAGAATAAAGTGGACAAACACAGCAAATAAATTGTCGGTAATTACGTTAAACCGTCATCAAAATAATTTAAAAATACAACTTGTAAATAGTACAACCAAAACCGTAAAAACAATTTTACACGAAACCGATTCGGCATATATTGACATTACCGATAATTTAACTTTTTTAAAGGATGATAGCTTTATTTGGACAAGCGAGAAAGACGGAAACAACCATATTTACCACTACTCAAAAAAAGGGAAATTAATAACCCAAGTAACTAAAGGAGATTGGGAAATAACTAATTATTACGGGTTTAATGAGAATAACGGAAAAATTTACTATCAATCTACAGAAAACGGAAGTATTAACAGAACTATTTATAGTGTGTTAATTAATGGGAAAAAGAAAAAAAGAATATCAAAAAAAACAGGAACTAATAATGCCGATTTTAGTGCCGATTTTTCATATTATATCAACACTTTTTCAAACAGTACAACACCAAGTGAATATACGTTAAATGATGCATCTTGCGGAAAAGTACTAAAAAAAATAAAGGATAATAAAACACTTCAACAAAAATTAGCACAGTATAATTATTCGTCAAAAGAATTTTCAACAATTCGCATTAACGAAAACGATTTGAATATGTGGATTATAAAACCCGCTAATTTTGATTCAAAAAAACAATATCCATTGCTTTTATATCAATATTCAGGACCAGGAAGTCAGCAAGTAGCCAATAAATGGAATTCCATAAATGATTATTGGTATTATATGTTAGCTCAACAAGGTTATATAATAGCTTGTGTAGATGGTAGAGGAACAGGTTTTAAAGGAGCAAAGTTTAAAAAATGTACACAAAAAGAATTGGGTAAATTTGAATTAGCAGATCAAATAGCAATCGCTAAAAAATTAGGAAATGAAAAATATATAGATGCTAATCGAATCGGAATTTGGGGTTGGAGTTATGGCGGTTTTATGTCGGCTAACTGTTTATTTCAAGCAGCAGAAACCTTTAAAATGGCAATAGCAGTTGCGCCCGTAACTTCTTGGCGTTTTTACGATAGTATTTACACCGAAAGATACATGCAAACACCACAAGAAAATGCAACAGGATATGACCAAAACTCCCCAATTACACACGTAAATAAATTAAAAGGAAATTTTTTATTAATACACGGTAGTGGAGACGATAATGTACACGTACAAAACACCATGCGTATGGTAAAAGCATTAATACAAGCTGACAAACAATTTGAATGGATGATTTATCCAGATAAAAATCACGGAATTTATGGCGGTAATACTCGTTTACACTTGTATAAAAAAATGACAAAATTTATTAAAGAAAATCTATAACTAATAAAAAATTAACACTTATGAAAACAGATATCGAAAATTTATTTAAAGACAAAGTATTAGGGCATCCAGCAGGGTTATTCGTGTTGTTTTTTACAGAAATGTGGGAACGATTTTCCTTTTACGGAATGCGTATTTTATTGGTTAATTTTTTAACCATGGCAATAGTTGGCTATAACCCAGGTTGGGAATGGACTGTAGAAAACGCAAGTGCTTTATTTGGAACTTATGCAATGCTATTATACATAACACCAATTATTGGTGGAATTATAGCCGATAAAATTACAGGTTATCGTTGGGCAGTAATTATTGGTGCTGCAATCATGACATTAGGGCATGCTTCAATGGCTTTTGAAACCGAAGCTTCTTTATATATTGGCTTAGCTTTATTAGTAATCGGAACAGGTTTTTTTAAACCCACAATGACTGCAATTATATCAGAAATGTATAAAGAAACTCCTGAGAAAAAAGATGGTGCTTATACTATTTATTATATGGGTGTAAATGCAGGTGCTTTCTTTGGAATGATGCTTTGTGGATATTTAGCTGAAAAAATTGGTTGGGTTTATGGCTTTAGTTTAGCTGGAGTATTTATGCTTTTAGGAACATTACAATTTTGGTTAGCAGGTAGCTTATTTGGCGAAATTGGTGCTAAACCAAAAAAAGTAGAAACAATAGAAAAGGCAACTGATTTAATAGAAAATGAAGAAGAAAAATTAAACCCTTTTACAAAATTAGACAAAATATTAATTGCAATTTCTTCAATAATTGGATTAGGTTATGCTTTTAATGATCCGTTATCTAAAATTGGTGACTTCGATATGTTTTCTGCTTTACGAATTGGAAAAGTAGAGGGACAATATATCGCAGTTTTATTTGCACTTGCAGTTTTTCTGTTTTTAATTATAAGTAGAATAAGTCGATATACAAAAATAATAAGACACAGAATGTATGCGTTTATTATTTTTGCGTTCTTTACCGTATTTTTTTGGTTATCTTTTGAGCAAGGAGCAACATCATTAGTGGTTTTTGCAAGAGACAATGTAAACCGTTTAATGACAGGCTCATCAGCTACTATATTTAATATTGTAAATACATTACTTACCGTTATTCCTTTGTTGATAATTTCCTATGTATTGTATCTTTTATGGAAAAAAACATATAATAAAATACCGTCTTCAAATATAATTCTTGTTATTTGTTTTATAGGGATGTGGGCTGTTGTTGGTTGGATGCTTAATAGAGATTACAATACCACAGCTTATAATGTAAGCTATAAAGCTATAAAAACAACCATTAATAAATCTAGCTATAATTTACAATCAGACCGTACAAAATTATTCGAAAACAAAATTCTTGATGGTGCTTTTTTTGTAAATATTGGGAATGAAACTACTACTGTAAATATTGACAGTATTATGTACAATGGTGTTGTTATAAAACAAAAAATATCTGAGTTATATGATCGAAAAGCTAAAAAAGCGGAACAAAAAAAGTTCAACAATAAATATATAAATAGCATTAAAGAAATTAATCAAACTAATAATGCAAAAGTATATTATCATAACAAAAATAAAGAAGTAAAAACGATAGCATTAAGTCTTTTGTTTTTTGAAACCCCAATAACAGAACAAACTAAATTAACAAACAGTGATGTCATTATAGACAAAACAACTTCTTTTGCCGAACCTATTGCGTTAAATTTAGGTGATCAAGTAAAGATAATTGCCAAAGATAATGATGGTACAGAATTTGGCTATTTGGCAGATAATCGCTTAAAAAGAGCAATAGAAAATGGTGAAAAGTTTAAAAGAAATAATGGTATTATAAACGCAACTGTTACAAAAGTAAAAGAAAATGAAGTAGAAATAACAGTATCTTGGTTTTCGATACTTAATTCATTTTTTATCATTGCATTTGCCTCTATTTTTTCTAGATGGTGGGACTCCAAACACAACCCTTCTGCTGCAACAAAATACGCTTTAGGACTCGTAATTATGGCAATAGGTTTTGGTTTATTAGCCTATGGATCTTATGGTATGAAAGAAGGTGTTAAAGTAAGTATGTTGTGGTTAATTTTAGCCTATTTATTTCATACTTTAGGTGAGTTATGTTTATCTCCAGTAGGTTTATCATATGTATCTAAGTTAGTACCTGCACGTATGATAGCCTTCATGTTTGGAATGTGGTACTTAGCAATTGCAATTGGCAACAAATTAGCTGCTGTATTAGGAGGACAAATAGAAAATATTACAAAACAATATGATTTATCTACCTTTTTTATGATATTTACAATAGTGCCACTAGTAGCAGGTATTTTAATCTTTGCATTAAACCCAGTACTTAAAAAATTAATGCACGGAGTAAAATAAAAATAATATTTTGTGATTTCGGTACGCAAATTGCTACTATATAAAATTAAGATGGAATTTAACTTTAAAAAAACAACTGCCCAAGCAGATAATAATTTATGAAAAAAATAATTTTAGGGGCGTTTTTATTATTTACTACAATAATAATTGCTCAAGAAAATACAGAAGAATTACAATGGATAGAAGGTTATGAAGAAGCCGCAAAAATTTCTCAAAAAACAGGAAAGCCAATATTAGCCAATTTTACAGGTAGCGATTGGTGTGGTTGGTGTATTCGACTAGATAAAGAAGTTTTTTCGAAACAAGAATTCACTAAATGGGCAAAAAAAAATGTAGTTTTATTAAAAGTAGATTTCCCAAGAAGAAAAAAAATAGCTACGAAAATTGCTGAAGGAAATAAATCATTACAACAAACATTTCAAGTAAGCGGATATCCAACACTATGGTTATTTAGTGTAGGAAAAGAAATTAATGACATTACACCTTTAGGAAAAACAAGCTATGTAAGTGGCGGAGCAGAAAAATGGATAGCAAGTATAAACCCTGCATTACCAAATTAAACCACAATAGTAAAGATTAACAATAAAATCCATTTTACGATATACTGTAAAATGGATTTTTTTTAATAAGATAACATTCCCGTAACATAAAATAGAAAATTACCTTCTAATTTTGTCATAAATTAATAAAAACAAATGGACAATATTTATCTTTTAATGGTTATCGCTTTAGGTGTTTTAGCAGTAATCGATTTAGTAGTTGGTGTAAGCAATGATGCTGTAAACTTTTTAAGCTCTGCAATAGGGTCTAAAGCAGTGTCTTTTAAAACCATTATGATTGTTGCCAGCATTGGTATTGCATGCGGTGCATTGTTTTCTAGCGGAATGATGGAAGTTGCCCGTAAAGGAATTTTTGTTCCCGAAAACTTCATGTTTAATGAAATCATGATTATTTTTATGGCAGTTATGATAACCGATATTTTACTGTTAGATGTTTTTAATACCTTAGGTATGCCAACATCAACAACAGTATCTATTGTATTTAATTTATTAGGAGCTGCGGTTTGTATAGCCTTATTAAAAATTAGTGCAGACCCAACACAAACATACAGTGATATTTATGAATACATTAATACTGAAACTGCAACTAAAATTATATTTGGTATTTTACTATCTGTGTTTGTCGCCTTCTCCGTTGGTGCGTTGGTGCAATATATATCACGTATGCTATTATCATTTCATTTTGAGAAAAAAGCAACATGGGTAGGCGCCTTATTTGGAGGTATTGCTTTAACCGCACTAATCTATTTTATTTTAATGAAAGGAATAAAAGGAGCCGAAATAGCAAAACAACCAATGGGTTTTTTAAACGGAAAAACAATTAAACAATTCTTAGAGCAAAACGTAATGCAGTTAGTAAGCGCATTTTTTGTATTATGGACTGCGTTTTCTTATATATATATGAAGTTTATGAAAAAAAATATTTATAAACTTATTATTATTATTGGTACTTTCTCTTTAGCACTAGCCTTTGCAGGTAACGATTTAGTAAACTTTATAGGTGTTCCAATTGCAGGATGGCAGTCATTCGAAATGTGGAACGCTTCTGGAATTCCTGCAAACGAATTCTCGATGGAAGCATTAGGTAAAAAAGTGCCCACACCAACCTTATGGTTAATATTAGCTAGTGCAATAATGGTAGCTACCTTGTGGTTGTCATCAAAATCTAAAGAAGTATTAAAAACATCATTAAATTTATCAAGCCAAGAAGATACAAAAGAGCGCTTTCAACCTAACTTTTTATCAAGAGCTATTGTAAGAGGATCAATATTAATGTCAAGAACAGTTACAGCAATTACTCCAAAATCATTAGCTAAAAAAATAAATATTCAGTTTAAAAAACCCGTAATCGTTTTATCTAAAGACAAAAGTTATGAAGTACCCGTTTTTGATATGGTTCGTGCATCTGTAAACTTAATGGTTGCAGGTATATTAATATCTATTGCAACATCATATAAACTACCATTATCGACTACTTATGTAACTTTTATGGTTGCAATGGGAACTTCTTTGGCAGATAAAGCATGGGGCGCAGAAAGTGCTGTATATAGAGTTGCAGGGGTTTTAAATGTAATTGGCGGATGGTTTTTAACCGCTTTTAGTGCCTTTTTGCAGCAGCAATAGTAGCATTTTTAATTTCATGGAATATGAAAGTAATGATCCCTATTTTATTGTTAGTTTTAACTTTTTTGTTGGTAAAAAACATGTTAGCACATCGTCAAAAATTTAAAGCAACCAACGAAGAAGACTCTATCAATAAAGCAGAAAGCACATCATTAACAGGCGTTGTAGAAGAAAGCGCAGATAATGTTAGAGCTATTGTAAGTAGAAGTGCTAAAATTTATACCAAAACTATTGATGGTTTAGTAAAACAAGACTTATCAGAATTAAAGAAAAGTAAAAAAAACGTAACCAAATTAAATGATGAGGTTGACGGTTTAAAAGATAGCATTTTCTATTTTATTAAAAACCTAGATGACTCTAGTGTAGGCGCAAGTCATTTTTATATTAATATTATTGCTTGTTTGCAAGACATGGCACAATCATTAGAGTACATTTCTAAAGCAAGCCATAAACACGTAAATAACAATCATTTAAAATTACGCTTTAATCAAGTTAAAGATTTAAAGGAAATAGAAAAGGACTTAAATGTTTTATTTGGTAAAATTAAAAGCACTTTTTCTGAACGTAATTTTTCTAATATTGATGTTATTTTAGAAGGAAAAGAAGCGCTATTAAATAACATTAGAGCTAAAATTGAAAAGCAAGTAACACGTACAAGAAAAGAAGAAGGAAGCCCTAAAAACACCACACTATATTTTAGTTTACTATTAGAAACTAAAGATTTAGTAAAAGCAACTATGAGTTTATTAGAAACCTACAAGAACCAGTAAACGCCTGATTTCTTTCATTTGTAAAAAAAATGATTTTATAATAGCACATATTTGAAACGCTACTAATAAAAAAACCTTGCAAACTTAATATTTGCAAGGTTTTTACTTGTGGAGTCGGAGAGAATCGAA
>CAZWNY010000028.1:0-23848 GCA_964635575.1 uncultured Kordia sp.
AAGTTTTTCAAAAATCTGCCGTAAAACGAACTAAATTTAGCGGATTAACCCGAAATATTAAGTTTTTAAAAAAAGAATAGTTTATCTATTTTACAAAACATTAAAAAACTTAAGTTCAAGTAGTAAATTGCTGTTTCTTAAATTACAGTTTTTAAACTTATAGTGCCTTAAACTCAAAACCTTTTTCAGTAAAATAATGAAGTATTTTAGGTAAAACATATTGTACCTTTTCAGTTGCTTTTACACTATCGTGAAACACAACAATACTTCCGTTAGTCATATTTTTCAATACGTTTTGTAAGCATTTTTTTTCGGATATTGTAGTGTCAAAATCTGCCGAAAGCACATCCCAAAGTATAATTTTATACCCTAAGTTTAGTAACATATTTGCTTGACTATTTTTTATTTTCCCGTATGGAGGGCGAAAAAGTAGCCGATTTGTTAATTTACTAATTTGTTGATTTGCTTTATGAACATCTGCAACATAAATATCAGTTTTTGTTTTCCATCCATTAAGGTGATTTTGCGTATGATTACCAATAGTATGTCCGTTTTTAATAATTTTTTGTGTAATTTCAGGATATTGTTGCACATTTTTACCAATACAAAAAAAAGTAGCTTTAGCGTTGTATATATTCAACTCATTAAGTACCCAATTGGTTATACTTGGTGTCGGACCATCATCAAAAGTAAGGTAGAGTTCTTTTTTTACACGTGTTTTATTCCACGTATATTTTAAAAACCATTTTTTTATAAATTTGGGTGTTTTTACCACGTAAAACATACCTTGTTTTATAAAATTAAACCCATTTGTTTTTTATATAACAGCAGTGCTTTTCGGTCAGATAAAGATGCCACGTAATTAGAAACTCCTAATAAACGTTTGTATAAATCAGGACTATTAAAAGCAGTATTTTCGGGTAATGTTTTTAATATTAACGCATCATAATGAGATAAGTTTTCTGTAATTTGATGGTTAATTGCGTTTGTGTAGC
This sequence comes from uncultured Kordia sp., assembly GCA_964635575.1. Lineage (GTDB taxonomy): Bacteria > Bacteroidota > Bacteroidia > Flavobacteriales > Flavobacteriaceae. The sequence goes on from CAZWNY010000028.1 coordinate 996, forward strand.
TATCTAATAGTTTCGAAATTACTTGATAACCGACTATTTCTTTTTCTACCACTTCGGTGCTTTGGTAAATTTTTTGCTTACTAATACTTATAATGTCTTTAATTTGTGGTTCGTATTTGCATTTATCAATTAAACCAGTAGCGTAATTTCCGCTTAAAATAGCTTCTTCATTTTTAATAAATACCGTAACAGCTTCTTGTATTAACGAGCTTATAGCTAAAGCACGCAAGTAAGAAACTCGTGTTTTTGTAGTGGTTAATGCCGTATATTTTTTAGTGTCGATGGAGCTTCTAACTAAGTTAATTAAAAACTCTAATGCTTTTTCTTCTTCAATTAATCCTAAATTAATTCCGTCTTCAAAATCAATAATCGTATAACAAATATCATCTGCTGCTTCTACTAAAAAGGTTAATGGGTGACGGGAAAAACTTACATTTTCACCATTTCTAGTTTGCTTTAAACCAAGCTCTTTAGCAACATCTAAAAACATTGTTTTGTCTTGCTGAAAAAAACCATATTTTTTATCTGCTACATGTTGAGTTGGTTTTTTTGGCAATGACTCTTTTGGGTATTTCATAAAAGCACCCAATGTTGCGTACGATAATCGTAAACCACCATCTTGACCTGGTACTGATTTTGATACTATGTGAAAACCATTTGCATTGCCTTCAAAATCTATTAAATCTTGATATTCTTTTTCAGACAATTCATTTTTATATTGTGCTCCATTACCGTCTTTAAAAAAAGAACCTATTGCTTTTTCTCCAGAATGTCCGAAAGGAGGATTTCCAATGTCATGAGCTAAAGCGGCGGCGGCAGTAATTGCTCCAAAATCGGTAGTTTTATAACCTAAAGCTACTAAATTTGGGTGTTTTTTTAAAACTTCTGTACCTATAATACGCCCTAAAGAACGTGCAACAACAGAAACCTCTAAACTATGTGTTAATCGAGTGTGTACAAAATCGGTTTCAGATAAAGGGATTACCTGAGTTTTATCTTGCAGACTTCTAAAGGTTGTTGAAAATATAATACGGTCATAATCTACCTCAAACCCTAACCTATTTTCATCTTGCTTATTTCGTTTTCGTTTTGTGGTATCACCGTATCTTTTTAAAGAAAGTAATTGTTCCCAATTCATTAAGTTTCTTTTATTTAGTTAACGCAAAGTTAACAAAGTAATGCTAATTTTCACCTTTTCTATAGCATAAACTTCACAAAACCAAAACAGATGGCTTGTTAGGAAGATAATAACAGTTCCTAAAGAAGGGTTTTCGGAATATAAATAAGTTACCTAATATTTAAATATCACTTTTGTTTTGTAAATCCCTATATTTGTAAAAAAATGATTTTAAACAATAATAATGATTTCCTAGAAAGAAGGTTGTTTTTAAAGAAATAGTATTTATTTAAAAAAAAATGAATTAGTTACTGAATCCTTTGATGACTTTATAAATAAATTGTCAGACAACCCTGATTGTTAATAATTGAGAAGTGTGAAAAAGAATTTATAGGAATGAAAATAAAAGAACAACTATATAATGACATTATAAGTTTTGTAAATGAACGCTATTTAGTAGTGAAAAACTTAACTTCTTCAATACAAGAATCATTACAATCGGAAACCAAAAGTAGCGCAGGAGACAAGCATGAAACAGGTAGAGCAATGTTACAATTAGAGCGTGAAAAAGCAGCGAATCAGTTTGTAGAAATTCAGCGGTTAAAAAACATATTAATTCGTATTAAAATTACAAAAATCTCCGAAAAAATTTGTTTAGGAAGTTTAGTACATACCAATAAAGGGGTTTATTTTATCGCTATTGGAAAAGGCGTTGTAGTTATTAATAAAAAACAATATTTTGTGATTGCATTAAATTCGCCCATCGGAAAATTATTATTCGGAAAGCAAAAAGGAGAAGAATTTGTTTTTAAAAAGGTTGCTTTTAAAATTTTAAACGTGTTGTAATTTACAAGTATTTTAAAAGTGTTTTATGAATTTTAGATACTGAAATTCCTACAATATCTTGCAACTCCTTTATGGTTCCGTGTGTTATAAACTCATCCGAAACCCCTAGTCGTTTTATAGTGTTTGTATATTCTTTTTCTGAAGCAAACTCTAAAATAGCAGACCCAAAACCACCTATTTTTACTCCGTTTTCTACAGTTATAATAACTTTATGCTGTTCAAGTGCTTCTTTTAATAAACGAACGTCTAATGGTTTTACAAAACGCATATTATAGTGTGAAACCTTTTCTTTTTCTGAAACAGATAGCTTTTTAATTGCTTCAATAACTGAGTTTCCTATATTTCCTATAGATAAAACAGCAATGTCTTTTCCTTTATGCAAACAAACGCCTTTTCCGATTTCTATGGTGTTAAAAGGTTTTTCCCAATCTATAGTAACACCTCTTCCTCTTGGGTATCGTATTGCTATAGGATGTTGTAAGCCTAATTGTGAAGTATATAATATATTACGTAATTCAATTTCATTTATAGGTGCAAAAATAATTAAATTAGGGATGCAACGTAAGTATGCGAAATCAAAAACTCCATGATGAGTAGCTCCATCTTCTCCTACTAATCCTGATCTGTCCAAACAAAAAATGACAGGTAAATTTTGCAAACATACATCATGTATTACTTGATCATAAGCGCGTTGTAAAAAGGTAGAGTATATATTACAATATACGATCATACCTTCAGTTGCCATACCAGCAGATAATGTTACTGCATGTTGCTCTGCAATACCAACGTCTATAGCACGATGTGGTAGTTTTTTCATCATTATTTTTAAAGAGCTTCCTGTTGGCATAGCAGGTGTTATTCCTATAATTTTTTTATTTTTTAAGGCTAACTCTAAAATTGTTTTTCCAAAAACATCTTGATATTTTGGAGGTTCAATTTTTTTGGGATTACTAATTAATTCTCCTGTTTTTGCATTAAATTTACCAGGTGCGTGATACGTTACTTGATCGTTTTCAGCTTGTTTTAATCCTTTTCCTTTGGTGGTAATTACATGTAAAAACTTGGGTCCTTTTATTTTTTTTAATCGGTTTAACTCAATAATTAATGCTTGTAAATCGTGACCATTTATAGGTCCTGAGTATTCAAAGTTTAGTGCTTCAAAAATATTGTGTTGGTGATTTGCATCACATTTTTTAATACTTGTTAAATATGTTTTTAAAGCACCAACGCTTGGGTCTATTCCGATAGCATTATCATTTAAAACGACTAAAATATTAGCATCGGATACTCCTGCGTGGTTTAGGGCTTCAAATGCCATACCACTTGCAATCGATGCATCGCCAATTACAGCAATATGATTTTTATGTATTTCTCCTTTTAATTGTGAAGCAATTGCCATTCCTAAAATTGCAGAAATAGAGGTTGATGAATGTCCTACTCCGAAAGGATCATATTTGCTTTCTGCACGATTAGGAAAACCTGAGATACCATTTAATTGCCTATTGGTATGGAAATATTTTCGTCTTTCGGTTAAAATTTTATGTCCGTAGGCTTGATGTCCAACATCCCAAACTAAATTATCATGTGGTGTGTTAAATACATAATGCAGCGCAATAGTTAACTCTATAACACCTAAGCTTGCTCCTAAATGTCCTTCTTTTGCAGCAACAACCTCAATAATAAATTTACGTAAGTTTTGAGCAATTGTTGGTAATTGAGTTGGCTTTAGTTTCCTTAAATCTTCAGGAGAAAAAATAGTATGTAATAGGCTATTATCCATATTGTAAATGTTAGGTTATCAAATTTCAATAACCAAATGTGTGAATTTATATTTTAGGGTTATTTTACCCTACAATATTAATAATTTTTCCTGGTATAACGATTATTTTTTTAGGCACACGACCATCTAATTGTTTAATTGTACGTTCATCTTCCATTACTGTTTTTTTTAATTCGTCTTTATTTAACTCTAAAGATAAATCCATCGTAAATTTCATTTTTCCGTTAAAAGAAATAGGATATACTTTATTACTTTCTAGTACGTTTTTTTCGTCAAAAACAGGAAATTTAGCTGTCGAAATAGATTCATTATTCCCTAGTTTATTCCATAATTCTTCTGCAATATGTGGTGCATAAGGCGACATTAATATGGTTAATTCTTGTAAAATTGCGTTGCTTGTGCATTTTTGAGCGGTTAGCTCATTTACACAAATCATAAAGGTAGAAACTGAGGTGTTAAAACTAAAGCGCTCAATGTCTTCCGTTACTTTTTTAATGGTTTTATGTAGTGTTTTTAAGTTTTCTTTTGTAGGCTTAACATCGGTAGCTTTTAGTCCGTTTTCGTTTATATATAACTTCCATAGTTTTTTTAAAAAACTGTGTACTCCTGTAATTCCTGCGGTATTCCAAGGTTTTGCTTGTTCTAAAGGTCCTAAAAACATTTCGTATAAACGTAACGTATCTGCGCCGTATTGTTCCGAAATTTCATCAGGATTAACGACATTGTATTTCGATTTCGACATTTTTTCAACTTCACGACCAACAATATACTTGCCATTTTCTAAGATAAATTCGGCATCTTTATAATCTCTATTTAATAAATGATTTTTAAAACCTTCAATATCTAACTCATTTGAAGCGTTTACTAATGAAACATCTACGTGAATTGGTTGTACCTTTTTACCTTTTATCAATCCTTTTGAAAGAAGTTTATTTTCTCCTTCAATACGATACACAAAAGCACTCGTACCCAAAATCATCCCTTGGTTAATCATTTTTTTAAACGGTTCATCTACGGGAACAAAGCCTCTATCGTTTAAAAATTTAGTCCAAAAACGAGCGTACAATAAATGTCCTGTTGCGTGTTCACTTCCACCAATATATAAATCTACATTTTTCCAATAATTTAATGCTTCTTTACTTGCAAATTCAGTTGGGTTTTGTGCATCCATATATCGAAATAGATACCAACTGCTTCCTGCCCAACCCGGCATTGTGTTTAGCTCTAACGGAAAAATAGTTTCATTATCTATTTTATCATTACTAACTACTGTGTTTGTACTGGTGTTCCAAGCCCAATTTTCAGCGTTTCCTAATGGTGGTTCGCCTGTTTCGGTTGGCAAGTATTTTTCTACTTCTGGTAATGCTATTGGCAAATGCTTTGCATTTATCATTTGTGGCATTCCTTGTTTGTAATATACAGGAAAAGGTTCGCCCCAATACCGTTGTCGAGAAAATACGGCATCACGTAAACGATATTGTGTTTTTCCTTTTCCTGCTTTTATTTTTTCTAATTCGTAAATAGCTAATTTACTTGCTTTTTTTGCTTTTAATCCGTTTAAAAAATCAGAATTTGTAATGTGTACCGTTTTGTCTGCACACGCTTGTTCGCTAATATCAATACCTTCTAAAATATTCGGAATTTCGATATTAAAATGTGTTGCGAAATCATAATCTCGTTGATCTCCACAAGGTACTGACATAACTGCTCCTGTACCGTAACTTGCTAATACATAATCTCCAACCCAAATAGGTATTATTTTTTTGGTAAATGGATGCTCTGCGTAAGCACCTGTAAACACTCCTGAAATGGTTTTTACATCTGCCATTCGTTCACGTTCACTCCGTTTTGCTGTTGCTTTAATGTATATTTCTACTGGTTTTTTTTGTTGTTTTGTTACAATTTTTGACACTAATTCGTGTTCTGGAGCAAGTGTTATAAAGGAAACCCCAAAAATAGTATCTGGTCGAGTGGTAAAAACCTCCACGATATCATTGTAGTTTTCTATTTTAAATTGTACTTCTGCTCCAACGGATTTTCCAATCCAATTGCGTTGTATTTCTTTTATAGAGTCTGTCCAATCTAATGCTTCTGTATTGTAGTCTATACCATTTAATAGTCGTTCTGCATACGCAGAAATTCGCATAGACCATTGTGTCATTTTTTTTCTAACAATTTCGTATCCTCCACGTTCTGAAACTCCGTTTACAATTTCGTCATTTGCCAAAACAGTGCCTAATTTAGGACACCAATTTACTTGAGTTTCTGCTAAAAAGGTTAAGCGGTATTGTAGTAGTATTTCTTGTTTCTTTTTATCATTAAAAGCAATCCATTTATCCGAAGAAAAAGAAATAATTTCAGTATCACAATCGGCATTAACAGTTGTGTTTCCTGAGGTTTCAAAAACGGAAATTAATGTAGCTATGTCTTCTGCTTTATTGGTGTCTTTATTATACCATGAATTAAATAATTGAATAAAAACCCATTGTGTGTGTTTGTAATAGTCAGGGTTTGAGGTTGTTATTTTTCGAGACCAATCAAAAGAAAACCCTATTTTATCTAACTGCTCTCTATATCTTTTAATATTAGTTGCTGTTGTTATTGCTGGATGTTGCCCTGTTTGTATGGCATATTGTTCTGCGGGTAATCCAAAACTATCATATCCTTGCGGATGTAATACATTAAAACCTTGGTGACGTTTGTAGCGTGCATAAATATCACTTGCAATATAACCTAACGGATGCCCAACATGTAAACCTGCACCACTTGGATACGGAAACATGCTTAATGCATAATATTTTTTTTTATTGGAGTTGTTTTGAGCCTTAAAGGTTCCTTCTTTATTCCAATATTGTTGCCATTTGGCTTCTATTTTGTTAAAATTATAGTGCATTTTTCTATCTTTCTTATTTTTTATAAATGCAAAGATAAGCTATCTATAGAAAATATAAATTAAGTGATGTTTTTTTTAACGAAACACTTTTAGGTTTACGGCATATAATCTTGATAATAATGTCTTTACTTTTATTTAATTTTATCCATAGAACGTTTTTTGAAGTCTGAAACACTTTAAACTGTAAAATGTTTTTTAAGTTCGATGGTTGATAGTGTACTATTTTTGGAATAGTAAAGGCGTGAAGTGTACGGTCATTTTTTTGTTGATTTTAATTCGGTTTTTGTTTGTGTACGGCTTCTTTTTAAGTTACAGGGTTTAATAGATTGCCCGAATACAATACCCAAACCATCGATAGTAATGCAATTATATTAACCGCATAACCAAATAATTTCATTTGAGATAAATGGTATGGCTTGTTTTTAAAAATTATAAAAATATCTAAAATTAACCATATTGAAAACATCAATAAAAAACCCGATAACACATAATCATTAAACCAATAAATAAGTAAACCGCTTTCAATTAAAAGCAATAGAAGCATTACTAATTTTGTGTTTTTTCTTCCAATTAATACTGCGGTGGTTTTTTTTCCTGCTTTTTTATCAGGGTCAATATCCATAATTTCTCCTGCAATATGTGCTTGAAACGCAAAAAGGGTTAAGTATAAAAAAGTTTGCCACGGTAACATGGGTAAATCATTTAATAAAATACTAAAATATGCAGTAAAAACGTAGCCTATTTGGATAAAAATTTCAAAAGGTGGTCTTTCTTTTATTCGGAAAGGTTTAAAATTATAAACCACGTTAATTACAATCATAAATAATAAAAGTAATGCCATTTTTATTCCTGAAACTATTGTAAAATAAATTAAAAACGGAATTAATACAAGGGTTATTTTTAAAGGTACTTTTGCTAATTGTTTATAGGTTGCTTTTGCTCCAAACAGAAAGTTTCCTTTACGAGAATTTAGTTTGTCTGCAACTACATCATTATAATCGTTTAAGCCATAAACTAAATAATTTAACGGAAACATTACAAAAAATAATCCAATCCAAAAGAGGTTGTTTTCCCAAAAATGAGTAGATAGACTAAACGGAACAATGTAAATCCAAATGGTAGGAAACCATAATCCTGGTCGAGAAATTTTTAAATCTTGTAGGGTCAAATATTTGTTTTTTACTTCTCAAATTTACAGCTATTGGTTTAAAATACGAAAGTTTAGTTAATTTAATTATCAAATCGACTCAAATTTGTTATTTTTACCCTTTAGTATATAACTATATGAGCAAATCTTTTGAAAAATTTCAGAAAAGGCGATTAATGTCTTCTTATTTTTCGGTAGTAATTAGTATTACTTTAGTGCTTTTTTTATTGGGAATAGTTGGTTTATTAGTAATTAACGCCAATAAGGTAGAAAAACATTTTAAAGAACAGATTGCGATTTCTATCGATTTTAAAGAAAACGTAAAGGATGCTGAGATAAAACAACTACAAAAATCATTACAATTAGCAGATTATGTAAAATCAACCCTATTTGTCTCTAAAGAAGATGCCGCAGAAATTGCCAAAAAAGAAAATGGAGAAGATTTTATGGATTTTATTGGGTACAATCCCTTTCAAAACTCAATTGATGTGTTTGTAAATAGTGAATACGTTACGTTAAATAAATTAGAAGAAATTAAAACCAATTTACTCAAAAAAAACTATGTGGATGAAGTAAGGTATGATGTAGACTTGGTTTCACTAATGAATAAAAACGTAAAAAAAATTAGTTTTTGGGGCTTAGTATTGAGTGGTCTTTTTGCCTTAATTGCAGTGTTGCTTATTAATAGCGCTATCCGTTTAACTATTTACTCTAAACGATTTGTAATTAAAACAATGCAAATGGTAGGTGCAACCAAACGTTTTATTCGCCGTCCATTTATTTGGAAAAGTGTTCGTTTAGGTATTTTAGGTTCGGTTTTATCGGTTTCAGGACTCATAATCGTTGCTTTTTATTTAGATAAGAAATTCCCTGAAATTAGCTTGCTAGAAAATAATTTACAATTCGGAATTTTATGTTTAGGAATTTTATGTTTAGGAATTTTAATTACTTGGGTAAGTACTTTTTTTGCAGCCCAACGTTTTTTGAATTTAAAAACAGACGATTTATATTACTAGCCAAATAATTTTATTAAAACTATTTTAATGATTTTTTTAAACAACTTATGAGTAAACAAGAAAAATCCGATTTTCTTTTCGGAAAAACAAATTATAAAATAATGCTAATAGGTTTGGCGGTAATTGCCGTTGGTTTTATACTAATGTCTGGTGGCGGCAGCGATGATCCTAACATATTTAACCCCGAAATTTATAATTTTAGACGCATTCGTTTAGCACCAACTTTAGTGTTAATTGGTTTTGGAATTCAAATTTATGCTATTTTATTTGGCAGAAAAAAAGACCGATAAATGGAAATTATTAAAGCCATTATTCTTGGTATTATTCAAGGGTTAACAGAATTTTTACCCGTATCTTCATCAGGGCATTTAGAAATCGGTAATGCTATTTTAGGAAATACCCATACCGGCAAAGAAAGTCTGATTTTTACGGTAGTTTTACATTTTGCAACCGCATTAAGTACAATTGTAATTTTTAGAAAAGATATTTTAGAAATTATTGTAGGACTATTAAAGTTTGAGTGGAATGAGCAGACCCAATTTATCGTAAAAATTGTATTATCAATGTTTCCAGCAGTTATTATTGGTTTATTTTTTGAGAAAGAATTAGAGCAACTTTTTGGAGGCAGTATTTTATTTGTTGGTTTTATGTTACTTATAACAGGAGTACTTTTGTTTTTAGCAGATAAGGCAAAAAACACCACAAAAAAAGTAACAATATCCAACTCAATATTAATCGGAATTTCTCAAGCAATAGCACTTTTACCCGGAATTTCTCGCTCAGGAGCAACCATTTCTACATCCGTATTATTAGGAGTCGATAAAACAAAAGCAGCACGGTTTTCATTTTTAATGGTAATACCGTTAATTTTTGGGAAAATTGCAAAAGATGTCCTTTCAGGCGACTTATCTTTAGAAAGTAACCAAATAATACCTTTATCAGCAGGTTTTATAGCCGCATTTATTTCAGGACTTTTTGCTTGTACTTGGATGATTTCCTTAGTTAAAAAAAGTAAATTATCGTATTTTTCATACTACTGTTTTATTGTTGGTGGTATCACAATTGGCTACGCTTTATTTAAATAAAATGACAGAAAACGATTTTAAAAACGGACAACTATTATTGGTTGATAAACCCTTAACTTGGAGTTCTTTTGCTGTAGTAAATAAACTCCGTTGGGTAATTAGAAAAGCATTTAATATAAAAAAAATAAAAGTAGGGCATGCAGGTACTTTAGATCCGTTAGCAACAGGTTTATTAATTATTTGTACAGGTAAATTCACCAAACGACTAAATGAATTTCAAGGGTTACCAAAAGAATATATTGGCGAAATTACTTTAGGAGCAACCACACCATCTTACGATTTAGAAACAGAAATAGATGCCACCTTTAAAACGGAACACATTACAGAGGCATTAGTACACAATGTTTTATCACAGTTTATTGGCGATACTCAACAATATCCTCCCATATTTTCTGCTCTAAAAAAAGACGGAAAACGGTTGTATGAATACGCAAGAAAAGGAGAAGAAGTAGAAATTAAACCACGTCCTATAAATATTTCGGAGTTCGAAATTACCAACATTAACCTTCCTAAAATAGAGTTTAGAGTGGTTTGTAGTAAAGGAACTTATATTAGATCGTTAGCTTTTGATTTTGGTAAAGCGTTACAATCAGGCGGACATTTATCAAAATTACGCCGTACCAAAATAGGCGACTTTAGTGTAAACGATGCTTTTATTCCAAAAGCATTTGAAAAAAAATATTTAGGCGAAAACCCTATTGTAGAATAATAGTTTTTTTATCTTTATAAAAAACAACCATAAATGGATAAAATTAGATGTTCTTGGTGCGAAAAAAACGATTTATATAAAGATTATCACGATAACGAATGGGGAGTTCCCGTTTATGATGACTATAAATTATTTGAATTTTTAATATTAGAAACCTTTCAGGCGGGCTTAAGTTGGATAACTATTTTAAATAAACGTGAAAACTTCAGAGCTGCATTTGATAATTTTGATTATAAAAAAATAGCAGTCTATACTGATGATAAGTATGAAGAGTTACTACAAAACACAGGTATTGTTCGGAATAAATTAAAGATAAAATCCGCTATATCTAATGCCGTTGCTTTTATGAAAATACAAAAAGAATTTGGAAGTTTCTCTAACTATATTTGGGCATTTGTAAAAGAAAAACCAATACAAAACTCATTACAAAACCTATCAGAAGCAGTAACAACCACAGCATTATCTAAAAAAATAGCAAAAGATTTAAAAAAAAGAGGATTTAAGTTTGTGGGTTCTACCGTAATGTATGCACACATGCAAGCAACAGGAATGGTTAATGATCATGTTGTAACTTGTTTTAGATACAAAGAGGTTCAGGATTTGGTAAAATAAGTGTTCATTTTACGTTGTAAAAAGTATGCTTCTTTAAACAAACAACATCCTCAATCAAAAAGCATACTGTTTTTAACACTCTTAATTTATGATTAAGATTTTTTTGTTGTGCATTTGATTTTGTTTCTTTTTTAATTTCAAGTTTCCGTTTTCTGTATTTTTAAAATAGAATAAACATAAATTCATTTACCCTTAATCACCAATAATTAATCAATTATAATAAACTTTTAAACAACCAATACAGGAGCATTATTTGAGGTTACAATCTTTGTTTTTTTGGAAGTTATAATTTTATATTGTACCCTTTAAAACACCTAAAAACACAAAGGAACGCACCATAAAAGGACTTCCTGAATACAATTTTATTTAATATTTAAAACATTGTTTTTAATAACTACCTAATAATTAACACCTAATAAGTTAAAATTAAATTAATTAGTCTGTTTTTTTGGAATATTAATTTGTATATTTGCGACCCTTAAATCAATTTAAAAATTAAAGAATGACAAAAGCAGATATTATAGCTAAAATTTCAGGGAAACTAGGAATAGAAAAAGGAGATGTGTTAGCAACTGTTGAAACTTTTATGGAAGAAGTAAAAGATTCATTAGAAAACGGAAACAATGTATACCTAAGGGGTTTCGGAAGTTTTATTGTTAAAACTCGTGCAGAAAAAACAGGGAGAAATATCTCAAAAAACATTAGCATTAAAATACCCGCGCATAATATACCAGCATTTAAGCCTGCTAAGGTATTTTTAGAAGGTGTAAAAACAAAAGTTAAAATAAAAAAATAAATTATTAATCTAATAAAAACATTAAACTATGCCAAGTGGTAAAAAAAGAAAAAGACACAAAATAGCAACTCATAAACGTAAAAAACGTAGTAGAGCAAATAGACACAAAAAGAAAAAGTAGTTTAAAAACTACTTTTCTTTTTTTTAAAGTTCTTTGAAAACGGGTTTTAAATGCAACCCTTCGGTTTAAAAACCTGTAATACCAGTGTTTTTTTAAATAAAAAACATATTGGTTAAAAAAATTATGAATCCATCTATACAATTTTTTGTATGGATAAAAATTAATACAGCGTGAACAACGAATTAATTATTAGATCCGGTTCCTCGCAAGTTGATTTTGCCTTATTAAAAGATGGAAAATTAGTCGAATTACATAAAGAAGAAACAAGTACAAAAAGTTTTAGTGTAGGTGATATTTATTTAGCCAAAACACGTAAAACAGTACCAGGTTTAAATGCTGCATTTATTAATGTAGGATATGAAAAAGATGGTTTTTTACACTATCATGACCTAGGTCCTAATGTCCCTACTTTATTAAAATTCGTAAAACGTGTAAGCACAGGTAAAATAAAAAATTTTAATCTAAACAATTTCCCATTTGAAGAAGGGATTGAAAAACACGGAGCAGTTGCAGAAGTGTTACAATCAAACCAATCCATTCTTGTACAAGTAGTTAAAGAGCCAATATCAACAAAAGGACCACGTTTAAGTTCTGATCTGTCAATAGCAGGTCGTTACATCGTGCTAGTTCCTTTTTCTAATCGAGTTTCTATCTCTCAAAAAATTAGTAGTAGAGAAGAAAAAACACGATTAAAAAAATTGGTAAACAGTATTAGACCCAAAGGGTTTGGTGTAATTGTACGTACAGTGGCAGAAGGCAAAAAAGTAGCCGAACTGGACCAAGATTTACAAAATTTGCTTTCCAAGTGGAACGCAATGTGTAAAAAAATCAATAAAGCAGAGTATCCGTCAACAGTACTTAGCGAAATGAATAGAACATCGTCTCTTTTAAGAGATATTTTTAACGATTCATTTTCTGCAATACGAGTTGATGATGAAGAACTTTATGATCAAATTAAAGAAACGGTGCAACGTATTGCACCTAAAAAAGAAGCAATTGTTAAACTACACAAAAACACTCAGGTACCTATATTTGAGAAATATGGAGTAGAAAGACAAATTAAAACAGCATTTGGTAAAACAGTTTCCTCAACAAAAGGAACTTATCTGGTTATAGAACACACAGAAGCATTACATGTAATAGATGTAAATAGTGGAAACCGTTCTAACAAATCAAAAAACCAAGAAAGCACAGCGTTAGAAGTAAATTTAATTGCCGCAACAGAAGTAGCGCGTCAATTACGTTTGCGAGATATGGGTGGAATTATTGTGGTTGATTTTATTGACATGGCAAAATCTGAAAATAGAAATGCATTATACCAGTATTTAAAAACAGAAATGGAAGACGATAAAGCAAAACACAAAATATTACCACCAAGTAAATTTGGATTAGTACAAATAACTCGACAACGCGTTAGACCTGTAATGGACATTAAAACGGTTGAAAAAAACCCAAATAATGTGAACGGTAAAGAAGTAGAAGCTCCTATTGTACTCGTTCAAAAATTAGCTTCAGATGTTGACCGTATTGTTAGTAAAGGCATAAAAGGAATTACATTAACCACACACCCTTTTATTGCAGCCTTTTTAACAAAAGGTTTTCCTTCCATTCGTTCAAAATGGTTTTTTGAACATAAAAAATGGATAAAAATACAACCAAGAGATGCTTACACATATCTTGAATATCATTTTTATGATAACCAAGGAAAAAAGATTAAATAATAAAAAGCCCTTTCGAAAATTTGAAAGGGCTTTTTTGTTTTTATCCCGTTTTTAAGCCATCTTTACAACTTGAAACCTAAAAAATCATATACCGTAACCGAAGCTAAAAAAAATTTAGAAAATTATTGTGTATATCAAGATAGGTGTTATAAAGAAGTAACTGCAAAACTTAAAGAGATGCAAATGATACCTATTGCTATAGACGACATTATTCAGCACTTGGTACAGCATAATTTTTTAAATGAAGAACGCTTCTCAAAAAGTTATGCACGTGGAAAATTTAATATTAAACATTGGGGGAAAAACCGAATTGTGCGTGAGTTAAAGTTTCGATACATTTCTGCCTACAACATTAAAACAGCACTCAAAGAAATTGATGAGATTGATTATATCGAAAAACTACATCATTTAGCCACAAAAAAAATGGCTTCAACTACAGAAGTTAATATATATAAAAAACGAAAAAAAATTGCAGATTATCTCTTATATCGAGGTTGGGAGTCTCATTTGGTTTTTGATAAATTAAGAGAATTATTTCCTTAACGTTTGGCATAAAAAGCCTCATTAAATAAACATTAATGAGGCTTTTTATTTTTTAAAGTATGTTATCGCAACTCTTTAGCTTTTGCCTTTTTTACTTCGTTACGCTCAATTTTATGTTCTGGTCGAGTCCATTTTGGTTTTTCGCCTAATGCTTCAAACTTAGAGTCAGATGCTTCTACTGTTTGTGGTTGTACTACTTTAGTAAATGGTTTTTGTGGTTTCATTCCTAATAATTCAAACATTTTCATATCTTCATTTACATCAGGGTTTGGTGTAGTTAATAGTTTGTCTCCTGCAAAAATAGAGTTGGCTCCTGCAAAGAAACACATTGCTTGTCCTTCTCTACTCATTTGAGTTCTTCCAGCACTTAAACGCACTTGTGTTTCGGGTAAAACAATACGTGTTGTGGCAACCATACGTACCATTTCCCATATAGAAACTGGTTTTTCTTCTTCTAAAGGCGTTCCTTCAACTGCTACTAAAGCGTTAATTGGTGTAGATTCTGGTTGCGGATTTAAAGTAGATAATGCCACTAACATTCCTGCTCTATCTTCAATTTTTTCTCCCATCCCAATAATACCACCACTACAAACGGTTACGTTAGTTTTTCGGACATTACTAATAGTGTCTAAACGGTCTTGATATCCTCTGGTTGAAATTACTTTTTTATAATATTCTTCTGAAGAGTCTAAATTATGATTATAAGCATATAAACCTGCTTCGGCTAAACGTTGTGCTTGGTTTTCAGTAAGCATACCTAAAGTACAGCAAACTTCCATGTCTAATTTATTAATTGTACGCACCATTTCTAATACTTGTTCAAACTCTTGTCCGTCTTTAACGTTTCTCCACGCAGCGCCCATACATACACGAGAGCTTCCTCCTTGTTTTGCTCGTAATGCCTGTGCTTTTACTTGAGTAACACTCATTAAATCATTTCCTTCAATATTAGTATGGTAACGTGCTGCTTGCGGACAATACCCGCAATCTTCACTGCAACCTCCAGTTTTTATTGATAATAAGGTAGAGACTTGCACCACATTAGGGTCGTGATTTTCTCTATGTATGGTAGCTGCTTCGTATAGCAACTCCATCATTGGTTTATTATATATTTCTAATATTTCTTCTTTTGTCCAGTTGTGTTTTATAATGCTCATAATTCGAGTTGTTTTGTAAGGTTCAAAAGTACTAATTATAAATAAATCATACTATTTTTTTGACAATAATACACTTACTGCATTACCTCCAAAACCAATAGCATTAATCAGTATTTTATTAATTTTTTTTGGTTTTTTTTGGTTTTTTAAATACGGAACTTCAATAAAGTGTTGATGTTTTAGCATTAAAACGGCTAATTCTATACTTAACATTCCGCTAGTGGCTAATGTGTGTCCGAGTTTCCATTTATTGTTTGTTATTGCAGGAATGTTTTCTTTAAAAACTGTTTGTATTGCGTTTATTTCTGCTAAATCGCCTTTTATTGTTCCTGGTGCGTGTGTAATTATTACATCTACTTCGGAAATATTTGTATTTTTTATAGCCATTTTCATTGCTTTTTGCATGCATTTTGCGTTTGTAGAAATAGAAACATTATGCTCTAATATTTCGGTTGCGTAACCAATACCTTCAATACTTGCTAATGCTTTTTTTTGGATTCCTTTTTCTAAACAAATTACCGATGCGCCTTCACCTAATATCATTGTGTTTTTCTTTTTATTCAGGTTTAATGCTTGACACGGGTATTTATTGTTGGTTGTAGCATATATTTTTAAAGCTTTCATTTGTGATATTGTAAAGCCTGTAAGTGACGCTTCACTTCCGCCTACTAAAAATTTGTCTGCCATGCCAGACTGCAACCAAGCAATACCATTTAAAACGGCGTGTAATGCCGATGAACAGGTAATGGAATGGCTTATTTCGGGTCCTGTTGTTTGTAAGTCATGCGCTACCCAAGACGATATGTTTCCTAAAGTTGTTGTTGGTGATGCTAAAGTTTCGGCCTTCTGGTTTGTTAGGTAGTATTGGTGATGTTTTTCAAATAAAGAAGTTGCTCCTCTTGATGACCCTAGGTTTACACCAAAATTATCGTTTTTTGTCCAACCAGATTGTTTAATTGCTTTTTTACTTACATAAATGGCGTATAAAACGGAGTCGTCTAAGTTTTTATATTTTGAATCTGATTGTTTTAGTTTTTCAATTTCTTGAAGGTTAAGTTCTGATAATTGTGCTACAAAACTGGTGTTTTTATCATTTTTTTTAGTCGTAATAAAGTGGTTTTGATTTCGATAATTTTCCCATATTTTTTTTGGGCAACTTCCTAGTGCAGAAATTGAAGATAAAGCAGTTATAGATATTGGTGTGTTCATGAAAATAAGATGAATTATCGTACTTTTTTATGGTTATTTTCACGCAAATATACATTTTTTACATTAGAGATTACTTTAATAACCTTGTTAGGTATAAAATATTCATTATTAAAAGTGCAATAAAAAATCCTTTTACAATTAAATGTAAAAGGATTTTAGTAATTAATCATATTAAAAAGGTATGTTTCTAAAAAAGATTTTTAACTTTTATGTTGAATTTTAGGGTATAAAACCTTTAGTATAAAATTTAAAAATAGTTATTTTTTTTCTCCAAGCATCAACAATTCGTTACAAACTACTTCGGTTACGTATCGTTTGTTCCCGTCTTTGTCATCATAACTACGAGAGGTTAGTTTTCCTTCAACAGCAATTTCTTGTCCTTTATTTACATATTGTTCAATAATTTGTGCGGTTTTTCCCCATGCAATAATATTGTGCCATTGTGTATCGGTTACTTTTTCACCGTTCGTATTTTTGTAATGCTCGTTGGTAGCCATTGTAAATTTGGCTAAAATTTTACCGCTTTCTAATTTAACTATTTCAGGTTGTGTTCCTAAATTTCCAATCAATTGTACTTTGTTTCTTAATGTGCTCATAATAATTTTTATTTAATGGTTAAACAGTTTATACTACCAAAACTAAACTCTTGTGTTCCGACAGTGCAAAGATGTGAACAAACTCTAATTTTAAACGGTAATTACACATTTACTGTCGACTATAAGTGGTTGTAGTCGTTTGTAAACGGTTTTTATGTGCCTTCCTCAAAGTAAAAAGACTAATGAACCGTAAAAAATTACTTTGGAAAACATAAAACTTAATTACTATAGTATAATAAAAAAAGGTTGAAAAACAGAAAAATTATAATCAAAATGAAGGGTAAATTACAATAATCACTATCTAATAAAATGCCTTTTTTTAAGAAAAACTGTATATTTAACTTGTTTAATAGTTCTGTTCTATTTTTTATTTAGCGAAATAAGATGTAATTTTATAAAAAAATAAATATTTGAATAATTACAACCAAATTACGAAAAAATTAAATCAATTTATAAAACGCTTTTATATAAATGAATTGATAAAAGGGTTTTTACTTTTTATAAGTATTGGTTGTTTATATTTTTTAATTACACTATTAGTCGAATCTTTTTTATGGCTAAAACCTACATATCGTACTGTTTTATTTTGGGTATTTATAACCGTAGAAATTAGTTTATTATATAAGTTTATTGGCGTCCCTTTATTTAAATTATTTGGTTTACAAAAAGGAATTACAAAACAAGAAGCTGCTGCAATTATAGGAACTCATTTTAGTGCCGTAAATGATAAGTTAATTAATTTATTACAATTAAAATACACCAATAGTTCGTCTGAATTATTACTAGCAAGTATTGATCAAAAATCGATTGAGCTATCCCCTGTGCCATTTAAAATAGCAATAAATTTTAAAAAAAACATACAATATTTAAAATATGTAGCAATACCTCTATTAATTTTTTTAGGGTTTCAAGTGTCGGGTAATAAAAATATAATTAACAATAGTTTTAATCGTATAATTAATCATAATATAGCATATACGCCTCCAGCGCCTTTTACTTTTATAATTAAAAATAAAAATTTACAGGCAATTGAAAATAAAAACTTTACAATTGAAGTTACCACTCAAGGAAAAATATTGCCTTCCGATTTAAAGATTAACTTTAATAACGAATCTTATTATCTAACTAAAATTAGTTTTAACACCTATGCTTATGATTTTAAGCAAATAACAAAAGCTACTATCTTTAATTTATCTGCAAATAATGTTGTGTCGGAAAACTACACCTTACATGTAATAAAAGTACCCAATATTATTGATTTTAAAATGATTTTAAATTACCCGAATCATACCGGTAAAAAAGATGAAGTTATTAAAAATACAGGAAATACCGTAGTGCCTGAAGGAACTAAAGTTAAATGGGAAATTAACACAAAAACAACAAATAAAGTTGACCTATTAACTCTAAATAAAAAAGACTCTTTTAGTAAAAATAAAACTGTTTTTACATATCATAAACGTATTTATAAAAACTTAAATTATCAAATAACAACCACCAATACATTCATAAAAAATCACGAAAAACTACGTTATTATATACAGTCCACGCCAGACGAATATCCTGAAATACACCTACAAAGTAAACCTGATAGTTTAAATAATCAAATTATTTACTTTTTAGGAAAAATTAGTGATGACTATGGTTTAAAAAAATTACAATTAGTTTATAGTCAAATAAACAGTACTAAAAATGAAGTTGTAAACATACCTATACAATCCATTAATTATCAACAATTTACATATCATTTTCCTGGTAACTTAAATTTAAAAAAAGGGGAAACATACGAGTATTATTTTCAAGTTTTTGATAATGATGCAATCCATAAGTTTAAAAAAACAAAAAGTACGGTATTTACTTATAATAAGCTAACCGATACTGAGTTGGAAGAAAAACAATTACAAAACCAACAAAAAAACATTGATAACTTAAAAAAAACGCTAAAAAAAATAAGTAAACAAAAAAAAGAAGTTAAAAAAGTTAAAAAATTACAAAAAGAAAAATCCGAATTAAGTTGGATGGATAAACTTAAAATTAAAAATGTTTTTAACAAACAAGAAAAACAAAACGAGTTAATGCAAAGGTTTAATAAAAATTTGCAACGTAACTTAGAAGATTTTCAAAAAAATAAAGACGATCCGTTTAAAAACCAATTAAAAGAACGCTTAAAAAATCAAGAAAAAGAGATAGAAAAAAACGAAAAACTATTAGACGAATTAAAAAAATTAAAAGATAAAATTAGAGATGAAGATCTTTTTGATAAAATTGAGAAGCTAAGTAAAATGCAAAAAAATCAAGAAAAATCTTTAGAACAGATTTTAGAGCTTACCAAACGTTATTATTTAAAAAGGAAATTTGAAAAACTAAGTAACGATTTAGAAGAACTTGCAAAAAAACAAAACGAGTTGGCCAATAAACCAGACGCTGAAAACACAAAAAAAAATCAAGAAAAATTAAATAAAGAGTTTAAAAAATTGCAAGAAAATATGAATGCAATTAAAAAAGACAACCAATTGTTAAAAAAACCAATGCAATTGGATGAGCAAAAAGAACAACAAGAAAGTATAAAAAAAGACCAAGAAAAAGCATCCGATAATTTAGAAAAAAAAGATAAAAAAAAAGCAAAGAAAAAACAAGAAGATGCAGCTAAAAAAATAAAAGAAATGAGTATGAGTATGCGAAAATCTTCGTCCTCATCGTCAAGTGAAGAATTAGATGAAGATATAGAAATGTTGCGTCAAATACTCGATAATTTATTACACTTTTCCTTTGATCAAGAGGATTTATTAAAACAATTTAAAAATTTAGAGAACAATTTTTCACTACCAAAAAAACTTAAAAAACAACAACAATTAAAAACCCACTTTAAACATATAGACGATAGTTTATTTGCATTATCCTTACGTCAACCAAAAATATCTGAAATAATAAATAAAGAAATTACCGAAGTACATTTTAATATCAACAAATCCTTAATCCGTTTTGCCGACTTAAAATTTCAATCAGGAGCAACCAATCAGCAATATGCATTAACTGCCGCTAATAATTTAGCAAATTTATTAAGTACTATTTTAAATGCACTACAAAATCAATCGGAATCAATCGGTAAAGGCAGTTGTGATAAACCAGGAGGGAAAAGTTTTAGTTTACCAGATATTATTGAAAAACAAGAAAAACTACTTTCAGAAATGAAAAAAGGAGAAAAAGGAAAAGGAGAAAATGGAAAAAAAGGTAATACAGGAAAACAAAAAGAAGGAAAAAATAGCGAACAACCAGGAGAGAATTTAGAAGAAAACAATGCAGAAAAATTATACGAGATATATAAAAAACAACAACAATTAAAAAATCAGCTGCAAAATTATTTACAAAAAAATGGAGAAGTAAATAGTAATGCAAAAAAGTTATTGCAACAAATGGAAGACATTGAAAATAACTTATTAGAAAAAGGTTTTAGTAACCAATTAACCAAACAAATGGAAAATTTAAAACACAACTTACTAAAACTAATGAAAGCATCTTTCTTACAAGGAAAAGAAAATAAAAAAGAAGCAATCAGTAATAAAACAGAATTTATTAATAATACACATCAAAAAACACCTAATATTGAACAATACTTTAATGAAGTAGAAATATTAAACCGACAAGCACTACCTTTGCATCCTGTTTATAAAAAGAAAGTAAAACAATATTTTAAGCAAAGCAATGATTAACTTTATTTCTGAAACTAATTTTAAATTAGAAAATAATGATGTGTATGTAAAATGGATAACTAAAGTAATTACATCAGAATCTTATGTATTAGGAGAAATTAATTACACCTTTTGTACCGATAATTATTTACATGCAATAAATGTAGAATATTTAAAACATGATACGCTTACAGATATTATTACCTTTGACAATACCGTTTATAAAACCATTTATTCTGATATTTTTATTTCGATAGATCGTGTAATAGATAATGCAAGTGATTTTAAGGTTTCATTTAAAGAAGAACTAAAACGTGTTATTATACACGGAATTTTACACCTTTGTGGTTACAAAGATAAAACAGAAAAAGAAAGTTTTTTAATGCGAAAAAAAGAAGATGAAAAAATACTATTGTTCCACGTGGAACAATAGTATTTAATTAATACCTTTATATAATTATATAGCACTTAAAATAAAATTTGTTCTATATAGAACAATTAAAACTAAAAATACGATGTACTAAAATATCGTTTCTAAAAAATATGTTTAATACAGAATATGATGTTATTATTGTTGGTGGCGGTCATGCTGGTTGTGAAGCAGCAGCAGCATCTGCTAATTTAGGTGCTTCCACCTTATTAGTAACTATGAGTTTACAAAATATTGCACAAATGTCTTGCAACCCAGCAATGGGAGGAATCGCAAAAGGACAAATTATAAGAGAAATAGATGCTCTTGGAGGATATTCTGGAATTATTACCGATAAAACAGCTATACAATTTAAAATGCTCAACAAAAGTAAAGGACCTGCAATGTGGAGTCCAAGAGCACAATCAGATAGAATGCGTTTTGCAGAAGAATGGCGTCTACAATTAGAAGCAATACAAAACCTCGATTTTTATCAAGAAATGGTAACAGGTTTAATAATTAAAAATAATACCGTTTGTGGTGTAAAAACAACCCTTGGTTTATCTATAAAATCTAAAACAGTAATACTAACTAACGGTACTTTTTTAAATGGATTAATACATATTGGCGATAAACAATTTGGTGGAGGTCGAGCAGGAGAATCCGCTTCAAAAGGAATAACAGAACAACTAATAACATTAGGTTTTGAATCAGGAAGAATGAAAACAGGAACGCCACCACGTGTAGATGGAAGAAGTTTAGATTTTTCTAAAATGATACTACAACCAGGAGATGAAAACCCAGAGAAATTCTCATACTCAGATAGTACAAAACCATTAACTCAACAACGCTCTTGCCACATGAGTCATACTTCTACTTTAGTACACGACTTATTACGTGAAGGTTTTGATAAATCACCAATGTTTAATGGACGTATTAAAAGTTTGGGACCACGATATTGCCCATCAATTGAAGATAAAATAAATCGTTTTTCCGATAAAACATCACATCAACTTTTTGTAGAACCTGAAGGTTGGAATACTTGCGAATATTATATAAACGGATTTTCAACATCATTACCCGAAAAAGTACAGTTTAAAGCATTAAGTAGTGTTGTTGGTTTCGAAAAAGTAAAGTTTTTTAGACCAGGTTATGCAATAGAGTATGATTATTTTCCACCAACACAATTACGCCATACTTTAGAAACTAAATTAATAAAAAAATTATTTTTTGCAGGTCAAATTAACGGTACAACAGGTTATGAAGAAGCAGCCTCACAAGGAATGATGGCAGGTATAAATGCAGCCTTAAAAGTACAAGAAAAAGATCCTTTTATTTTAAATAGAGACGAAGCATATATTGGTGTTTTAATTGATGATTTAATTACCAAAGGAACCGAAGAACCTTATA
>CAZWNY010000029.1:0-23194 GCA_964635575.1 uncultured Kordia sp.
GTTTTACTATTTATTACTATGTAGAAATGGATGGCGTGATATGTAGAAATGAAGCATTTCCAATAACCATTCACGCATTGCCTTTGGTTGATACTCTAACTGATATTACAGAATGTTTAACTACTACTTTACCTGTTTTGACAAACGGAGCCTATTATAGCGATATTTTAGGCACAATACCTTTGCCAAGTACAACACTTATTGCTACACAAACTGTATTTATTGTAAACAACGAAACTTATAATTTAGGTTTACCTACTGAAATTACGTGTACCGAATTTACCTCATTTAATGTTACCATTATTAATAACACCTCAGATGTTACAGAATGCGGAAGCTACACTTTACCAGCATTAGTAAGTGGAAATTATTTTACAGGGCCAGCAGGAAGTGGCACACCAATACCTGCTGGAACCATAATTAATACTATAGGAAATACAGATATTTTTATTTTTTCCCCTACAAGTTCAGTACCTAATTGCACTGATAATTTAATGTTTACTATTACCATTACAGCAATACCTCTTGTTGATAGTTTACCAAATGTATTAAACTGTATTAACAACCCTTATCAATTGCCTGTTTTAACAGATGGTGAATATTTTACAGGACCTGGACGAACAGGAACAACGTTAAACCCTGGAGATTCAATAAATACCCCAGGCGCAAATATTATTTACATTAATAATCTAGTAAACGGATGTGATAACGAAACTTCTTTTATAGTAGAAATACGCAATTTTCCTCCAGTAGATAGCTATATTGATGTATATAGTTGTAGCCCATATCCTTTACAACCACTAATAAACGGAACTTATTATGACGCTCCAGATGGACCAAACGGAACAGGAAATATAATTTCTGTTGGAACCGTAATTAATACTACTCAAACTATTTATATTTATAATGAATGGGTAGATTTAACTACTTGTCTTTCAGAAACCGTAATTACAATCTATATATTAGGTATTGATGTTGGTACGTTTTCTGATATTGCAGCGTGCGATACTTACACCTTACCAACATTAGACACTTCTGTAATTGATATGCATTATTATTATGCCTCAGGAGGAAACCCTACAGATGAAATATTGCCTGCCAATTTTACGTACAATACACCAGGTACGTACACCATTTATGTTTTTGCAGATAATGGAGATCGTTTTGTTTGTATTAGTGAGGATAGTTTCACTATAACCATTTCAGAAACTCCAACATTACCATCTTTTATAGCCATTTCTGAGTGCGGAAGTTATACTTTACCATCACTAGATAACACCAACTATAATGTTAATTACTACACCGATCCAAACGGAGTTGGCTTAATTAACATAACAACATCTATAACAACCATTGGTACACAAACTATTTATGTATATGCAACTGCTTTTGATAATACCACCTGTTTTGATGAAGAATCTTTTAGTTTAGAAATACGCGCAATACCAACAGTAGACACCTTGCCAAATGCTTTAAATTGTATTGATGATCCTTTTGAATTGCCCATACTAACAAATGGCAACTACTTTACAGGACCTGGGCGTACAGGAACACCATTGTTTGCAGGAAATTTAATTACCACAATAGGAGTTCAAACTATTTATATTAATAATTTAGTAAACGGATGCGACAACGAAACTCAATTTAATATAGAAACAAGACCACTTCCATTGGTAGATAGTTCTTCAACCATTTACGAATGTGAAAACTATACATTACCAACACTTACAAACGGAACCTACTACACCGAAACAAATGGAATAAACGGAACAGGAACTATTATACCAACAGGAACTATCATAAATACAAATCAAACCATTTATATTTACAACGATTATATTGATTTAACTACCTGTTTTTCAGAAACCTCTTTTAGTATAAATATTTTAGGCATTCAAGTAGATAATTTTTCTGATATAACAGGTTGTGACAACTACACCTTAAACACCTTGGATACAAGTATAATTAACCAAGCATATTATACAGCTCCTGGAGGAAATACTGCTGACTTAATTACTAATTTAACATTAACTCATATAGGTACACAAACCATTTATGTGTATGCAGAAATTAATACTTTTATTTTTTGTAGTAATGAATCTTCCTTTACAGTAACGTTAAATAACTCCCCAATATTACCTCTATTACCAAATCATGAAGCTTGTGTAAATTATGCACTTCCTGTTTTAAATTCAATAAATCATAATGTAGCCTATTACACTGCGCCAGGAGGAAATATTGCAAATATACTAACGCCTTCAGATTATACTATAACAGGCGAAGGAATACATACTATTTATGTGTATGCCACCAATTTAATAGATCCTAATTGCTTTACAGAAACATCCTTTAATGTAGTTATTTATCCGCTATTAGATTTAAATATTTTAGACGGAACAATTTGTATTGACCCTGTTACAGGAACAACCTTACGGCCAGCAACCTTACAAGCAAATATACCTAATGCAGGAAACGGATATCTTGTAAACTGGTATTTAGACGGAAATTTAGTGCATACAGGTATAAATTACATAGTTAATGAAGTAGGCACATATACTGTAGAAACCATACATATTGTAGCAGATAATCCACCTATTTGCAATTATGAAACTACTACCGTAGAAGTAACTGAATCTAGTATTGCTATTGCTGAAGTAAGCGTTACAGAAAATTTTACAAATAATGCAATGTTGATTGTAACCGTAACTGGCGGATATGGAGAATACGAATATCAGTTAAATAATGGAGTTTTACAATTGAGTAACATATTTAATAACGTTGCTTCAGGAAATCATACCATAACAATACGTGATGTTTTAGCAAATTGCGGTGAAATTATTCTAAACATAACGGTTATTAAATACCCAAAGTTTTTTACTCCAAACGGAGATGGGTTTAATGATTTTTGGAATATTTGGGACTTAAAGCATCATTCAGAAGCAAATATTTATATTTTTAATCGTTTTGGTAAGTTTATAAAACATCTAAAACCATCAGATTCTGGTTGGGACGGATTATATAATGGCAAACCATTACCTTCTACCGATTACTGGTTTAAAGTAATTTACAATGGAAAAGATAATGAAGAAAAAATATTTAGATCCCATTTTTCTTTGAAACGATAAAATTAAAGTACTGTATACGTATAAAAAATTCAGTATCCGAATTCATAAATTCGTTTTTATAACGTTAATTGAATTCGGATACATTTATTTAAAAAAAACTTACATATTCATAAGGTCTTCTATTTCTTCTACTTCAATTGGAATGTTCCGCATTAGGTTAAAAGGGTTTCCTTTTTCTTGCAGTACCACATCATCTTCTAAACGGATACCAAAACCTTCTTTAGGTATATAAACACCAGGCTCTACAGTAAACACCATATTTGCTTGCATAGGTTCGGTTAAAATGCCATAATCGTGTGTGTCTAGCCCTAAATGATGACTGGTTCCGTGCATAAAATATTTTTTATATGCGGGCCAATTTGGGTCTTCATTTTGCACATCTGCTTTGTCTAATAAACTTAAGTTTAATAGTTCAGATGTCATTATTTTTCCTACTTCAACATGATAATCTGCCCAAATAGTACCGGGAGTTAATAATTTTGTAGCTTCATTTTTAACTCGTAAAACGGCATTGTAAACCTCTTTTTGTCTTATTGTAAATTTACCTGAAACGGGTATCATTCGAGACATATCACTAGAATAGTTTGCGTATTCTGCACCTACGTCTAATAAAATTAATTCTCCTGCTTTACATTGTTTATTGTTTTCAATATAATGCAATACATTTGCATTATTACCACTAGCTACAATTGGTGTGTATGCAAACTTTTTTGAGCGATTACACATAAATTCATGTAAAAACTCGGCTTCTATTTCAAATTCCCAAACACCAGGTTTTACAAAACCTAAAGCTCTACGATATCCTTTTTCCGTAATATCACAAGCAGTTTGAATTAAATCTAATTCTATTTGACTTTTAATGGATCGTAATCGTTGTAAAATAGGGTTACTTTTGGCTACGTTATGCGCAGGATATTTAGCTAACAACCATTTTGTAAAACGTGCTTCACGAGTTTCTGTTTCAACGTTTGCTCTATAATGTTCATTAGTGTTAATATATACGGTATTACATTGTGTCATAATTTCAAATAACACTTTTTCTAAGTCTTGTACCCAATAAACAGTTTGTATTCCGCTTGTTTTTAAAGCGGTTTTTTTGGTTAATTTTTCTCCTTCCCAAATAGCAATATGTTCGTTAGTTTCTTTTAAAAATAAAATTTCACGATGAGTTTTTTTTGGACAATCAGGGAATAAAATTAAAATACTTTCTTCTTGATCTACACCACTTAAATAAAAAATATCTCGATGTTGTTCAAAAGGCAATGTACTATCGGCACTTATCGGGTAAATGTCGTTAGAATTAAAAACGGCTAAACTATTAGGTTTCATTTTAGCCGTAAAGTTTTTACGGTTTTCAATAAAAAGATTTCGGTTTATTGCGTGGTATTTCATAATTGAATGTTTTTCTTTATTTTTTCGTCATATTTTTAAAAAACTGATATAATAAGCGTACACCAGCTCCTGTTGCTCCTTTACCTTTGTAGTTTTCTTGAGCGTGTAAATAGGCGTTACTTAAATCGATATGTACGTATGGGTTTTTTTTTGTAAAGTGTTCTAAAAACTTTCCTGCGGTTATCATTCCTGCATAAGGTCCGCCTAAATTTTTAATATCTGCAATGTCCGATTTTATATCTTCTTTCCATTCGTCCCAAAACGGGAAACGGATTACTCTATCGTGCATTTGTTGTCCTGCTTTTTCTATTTCGGTAAAGTATTTTTCTTTTGCGTTACCCATAAAAACAGCGGCTCTTACTCCAATTGCACGTACTGCAGCTCCTGTTAGTGTTGCGGCATCAATAATAAGTTCTGGGTTATATTTATCGGCATAAGCAATGGCATCTGCTAACACCATGCGCCCTTCGGCATCGGTATTTAATACCTCTACAGTTGTGCCGTCAAACATTGTAACGACATCTCCTGGTGCATAGGCGTTTTTACCTGGTCTATTGTCTGTAGCTGGTATTAAGCCTACAATGTGTACCGGTAAATTATTTAATGCAACTGCGTGTATAGTTGCTGCCATACAAGCGGCGCCTCCCATATCTGCTTTCATAAAATCCATTGAGTTTGCTGTTGGTTTTAAACTTAATCCTCCTGTATCATAAACAATTCCTTTACCTACTAAAACGTATGGCTTTTTATTTATTGCATTTTTAGGTTTGTACTCCATTATAGTAAATGTAGGTGGTGTTTCCGATCCTTGGTTTACGGCTAATAAACCACCCATTTTTAAGCTCTGTATTTTCATTTGCTCAAAAATTTCGACTTTATAATTTTTTGCTACTACAGATTTTTCTTTAATTTCTTCTGCTAAACGAACAGAGTCTAAATAAGATACTGGTTCATTAACCATGTCTTTTGCCCAAAAAACAGCAGTTACTACGTTTTCAATTTCTTTTAAAACGGAAGCTGTAAGTGAACCTACTACTTGTAGTTTTTTAATTTTATTTTGTTTTTTTTCTTTGTTTTTAAAATATTTTAAAAACTGATAGTTAGACAATAAAAAACCTTCAATAAAAGCGATTAAATGTTCGGTGTTATTTCCGACAACTGTAACTATTTCTTCATTTTTTAAGATTTTATGCGCCTCAAAAGCATGTACTCTAATTTCTTGATTGCTTTGTTTTGTGGTATTAACTACAAAAGTATATGTTTGAGGTTTTATAAATTGTATTTTTTGCTTTGCAAATGATTTTTTAAAGTAAGAAAGTTCATCTTTAGTTAAGTTAATGTGTTTTTCTGATAAATTATCAGTTAAAAAAACAACATTATCATTGTTTTTAATGGCTTTTAATGTAGTAAGTTGTATCATAACTATTTGGTGGTTTTAGTGTTTTATTTTTTAAGAAAAGTGATTGTTTTTGACAATAATTTTCAATAAAAAAATTAGTTAATAGTTTTTTTATTTTTTCGTTGTTGTATCATTTTCTTTTTTTTATTAATCCTAACGCTATCTTTTTCTCGTAGCTTTGCGTCTATTTTTTCCTTTTCAGCTTTAAAACGCAACTGTATATTGTGTTCCATTTTTTTATAGGTTTTAAACGAATTTGTGCTGTAATATGCTATGTTTTGGTATAGCGTAATGCTATCTATTTTATATTTTTCATAAATTATTGACGCTGCATTTAGGTTATTATTTTTAAATATGTTGTAGCTTTTACTTTTGGCTGCTGCTAAAAATTTAATATCGTATAAAACATCTTCCATTTGTTGTTTTTCTAACAAACGGTCGGGTTTAGGTGCTTTAAAAGTTTTATCACAAGAAAAAAAAACCGTTATTAATACTAAAAAAAGTGTTTTTTTCATAATTATCTATTAAACGTTAACTGCATACCTTTTTTTTCTTCTGAAAACTTAAAGTTTTTATATACTAAGTTTCCGTTTACAAAGGTGTGTGTTATTCGAGATTTAAATGTGTTTCCTTCAAAAGGAGACCAACCACATTTGTAAAAAATATTTTCTTTAGTTACTGTCCATGGTTTATTAATATCTACCAATACTAAATCGGCAAAATATCCTTTTTTAATGTATCCTCTTTTTTCTATTTGAAACAATATTGCAGGGTTGTGACACATTTTTTCTACTATTTTTTCAATACTAATTTTTCCTTGATGGTGTGCTTCTAACATACTTGGTAAACCGTGTTGCACTAACGGACCTCCACTTGGAGCTTTGGTATATACGTTATTTTTTTCTTTTAATGTATGTGGTGCATGGTCGGTTGCAATTACATCAATACGGTCGTCTAAAAGTGCTTCCCAAAGTAACTCTTTGTCGTGTTGTGTTTTTACTGCGGGATTCCATTTAATTAAACTTCCTTTTTCTTTATAATCGGCATCTGTAAACCATAAATGATGTACACAAACTTCTGCGGTTATTTTTTTTTCCGCAAGCGGAATAGTATTGGTGAATAGTTCGGTTTCTTTTCCTGTTGACAAATGAAAAACGTGTAAGCGTGCTCCTGTTTTTTTAGCCAATTCTATTGCCTTAGAAGACGATAAATAACAAGCTTCTTCGCTTCTAATAATAGGGTGATATTGCATCGGTATATTTTCTCCGTATTTTGCAATATATTTTTCAGTATTTTTTTTTATTGTTTCTTCATCTTCACAATGTACAGCGATTAATAAATCGGTACTCGAAAATATTTTTTCTAAAACTTTAGGGTTATCTACCAGCATATTACCTGTAGATGATCCTAAAAATAGTTTTAAGGCGGCTACTTTTGTGGCATCTACTTTTAAAATTTCGTTTAAATTATCGTTTGTACCTCCAAACATAAACGAGTAATTAGCATACGATGTATTTTTTGCTATTTCAAACTTTTCGTTTAGTTTTTTTATAGTTGTGGTTTGTGGGTTAGTATTTGGCATTTCGATAAAAGAGGTAATTCCTCCAGAAATAGCTGCACGAGATTCGGTTTCTATTGTTGCCTTATGGGTTAGCCCTGGTTCTCTAAAATGTACTTGATCGTCAATTACTCCTGGTAATAAAAATTGTCCTTCAGCATCAATTATTATAGTATCGGGAGATTTTACACTTATTTGTTTCGCTATTTCTACAATATAATGACCTTCAATATATATATCTCCATTAAAAATAGTTCCTTCATTTACTATTTTTGCATTTTTTATTAATGTGTGTTTCATTATTTTTTATTTTTATTTAATATACTTTTTATCTTTAATAATAACACTCCAAATACTGCTTCAGATATTATGGATCCGTCCATTTTTGAAGCTCCTTTGGTTCTGTCAGTAAAAATTACAGAAACCTCATCTATTTTATAATTTTTTAAATATGCTTTAAATTTCATTTCTATTTGAAAGGCGTATCCTATAAATTTTATTTTATCAAGGTTAATGTTTTCTAACACTTTTCTTTTATAACAAACAAAACCAGCTGTGGTGTCGTTAATTTTCATTCGGGTAATAAGACGCACATATTTAGATGCAAAATATGACAATAACAATCGTTTCATATCCCAATTTACAACATTTATTCCTGTTTTATAACGAGATCCTATTGCAACATCTGCATTTTTTAAATGACATTGATTATATAGCCTAATTAAGTCTTTGGGGTTGTGCGAAAAATCGGCATCCATTTCGCAAATGTATTGGTACTTACGTTTCAATGCCCATTTAAAACCGTGAATATAAGCGGTCCCTAATCCTAGTTTTTGTTTTCTGATTTCTAAAAATAATCGATTGGGGTAGTTTTTTTGTAGTTTTTTTACTGCTATTGGCGTACCATCTGGCGAGTTGTCATCTACAATAAGCACATCAAAATTAGTAACATTTGCAAACACTGCTTGTATAATGTCGGTTATGTTTTCAATTTCATTATATGTAGGTATTATTACTAGTGAATTTCTCATATATTCGGTAAAAATAATCTTTTATAATTGGAATTTTATTAATATTTTCTAAAAAAATGAAGTTGGACTTACATTTGCAAGAATAGTAGTACTTTTGTATTTATGGGATTTTTGTTACGAAACATACCTGATTCAAATTTATTTACCTATTTAACGCTATTTTCTTTGCTTTTATTGGTAACAATAAAATATATGTATACAAACCAGTTTTTCTGTTTTTTGAATATTGTACAGCATAATAAATACATAAACTTATACATTAAAGACGGTAAAACAAATTTATTTAACCCACTTCTTTTTTTATTTTTTAGCATTAATTTCAGTGTTTTTATACATATCGTGCTTCAAAAACTAAATTATCAAATAGGTTTTTACAATGTATTCATTATTGTTAATATCTATTTTTTAAGTGTTTATCTAATAAAAACACTAGTTTTTAAGGTGTTAAATTTGATAGTAATTGGAGCTGTTATTTTTCTTCAAAACACAACAATCAATCATTTTATCGGATTTATATTGTTTGTTTTTAATCTTATTTTTATTTTTATTTTCCCCGAAACAGAACTGTGGTTTGTATATTTTAGTGCAATTTGTATTGGGTTTTTATTTATATTGAGTTTTGTTATTGTGTTGACAAACAATCTTAAACTTGTTTTAAGGTATTGGTTTTATTTTATTTTGTATCTTTGCACATTCAAAATTTCCCCTATATTGGTTGGTATTTTTTTGACAACTAGATAACCTAAATAAATTGTATATGAAAGTGAAGACTATCTTAGTTTCTCAGCCTGAACCTGCAGAAAATTCTCCGTTTTTTGAATTAGTAGAAAATCAAAAAGTAAAAATTGATTTTAGATCATTTATACATGTTGAAGATGTGCCTTGCAAGGAAGTACGTAAACAAAAAATAGATCTTTCAAATTTTTCGGCAGTGATTTTAACCAGCAGAAATGCTGTTGATCATTATTTTAGAGTAGCAGATGAGTTGCGTTTTAAAGTACCCGATTCAATGAAGTATTTTTGCCAGTCAGAAGCAATTGCTTTTTACTTACAAAAATATGTAGTTTACCGTAAACGTAAAATTTATGTAGGAACACGTAATTTCACAGATTTAGTCCCGCTAATTAAAAGGTACAAAAACGAGAAGTTTTTATTACCATCATCTGACAAGTTAAAGGACATTGTACCCGTTACTTTAGATAAATTAGGTATAAAATGGAGGCAAGCAGTGTTTTATAATACGGTAATTAGCGATTTGTCTGATTTGTCTGACGTAAAATATGATATTTTAGTGTTTTATAGCCCTTCAGGAATAGATTCTTTATTAAAAAACTTTCCCGATTTTGAGCAAAAAAATACTCGTATTGCAGTTTTTGGTAATACGACTATAAAAGCGGCTACTGATGCTGGTTTACGTACCGATATTTTAGCTCCAACAAAGGAGTCTCCTTCTATGACAATGGCATTAAAAAGATATATTAGAGATGTTAATAAAAAATAAATACAACCATTAATATCGGAATAAACTCTTCGGTTAATTTAAACTTCCCTCTGGTTTTTATTATTACCTAACCTTTCTAATTATTTAACGTATAGTTTTACGGTTAATTAAAAAAAAACAGGAAAATATCAATACAGAAACTAGCGTTAATAGGTAAATTTACGATTAATGTTAAAAAAAGCCCTCATTAAATTAATGAGGGCTTTTTTTTGCTTTTCAACACTTCTTCATATTAGAAGTAAAATTCGTGTCTTTATATTTTTTCGTAACAACGTGTGTGTTTGCGTTGCAAATTTAAATCCTGAAATTTTACTTTTTATTTCGCCTAAAGTCGGTATTAAAAACAATTGCAAATTGCAAGTACCATTTTCCAAAATTGTTTACTTGTTGGTGCATCATTCCTAATTGCAGACTTGTTTTTTTATTTACTTGATAACCTAATGAACCATAAAGCCTATTTCTATCAAAAAAAGTAGCTTTATCATTTATAAAAATTTCATCATATAGCCCAACAAA
Source organism: uncultured Kordia sp. (assembly GCA_964635575.1). GTDB lineage: Bacteria > Bacteroidota > Bacteroidia > Flavobacteriales > Flavobacteriaceae. The sequence continues at coordinate 10,523 of CAZWNY010000029.1, forward strand.
CCATGTTTTTTCTTCCATTTTTGGTTTATTTAAGGGTATAAATAACATTAACCTATATCGGAATCTGTTTCTGTAATCGTTGTTTACCCAGCGTTGTTCTACCCTGTATCGGTGTTCTAATTTTACACGACCAATGTAGTTATTGCTTATCAATTGTTGCCATATACGGTGTTCTTCTGTTTCTGGCGCATCTTGTTCTGAATCATACACATACGATGGTATATAAGCGTATCCTGCGGTTACAAATGCGTTTTTTGAAAAATGATAATTTAAACCTGTTCTTAACAACAACTGTTCGGTATTATTTGGTGTTAAGGTATGATTTCGATATTGGATTTCAGTATGAATACTGAATGCATCACTTATTCTGTTGGTGCCAAAATACATAAGCCAGTTTCCTGTTTTATTTTCTTGTGCTGAAGTAAAAAAAGGAAGCAGAAGTAATATTCCTATAACACTTCTGCTTAGTTTTAATTGTTGTAACATATTTATAACATTTCTACTTTACCTGTTGATAACATGTAAACTCCACCAACTATTTTAATTTCTCCGTTTTGTTCCATTTCTTTAAGAATTGGGCTTTTTTCACGAATTCTATCCATAGTAAGTAATACGTTATTTGCTACTGTTTTAGTAACCATGTCTTTGTTAGATGAGTTTGCTTCTCCACTTACTTGTGTTGCGGATAAAGATACTGCTGGTTTGATTTTGGATAATAACTCGGTAATGTTACCCAATTTTACATCATCACAAGCTGCTTTTACTGCTCCGCAAGACTCGTGTCCTAAAATGAATACTAATTTACTTCCTGCTACTTTACAAGAATATTCCATACTTCCTAAAATATCTACGTTTTCAAAGTTACCCGCAACTCTGGCGACAAAAACGTCTCCAATACTTTGATCAAAAACTATTTCGACAGGTACTCTAGAGTCAATACAAGATAAAATTACTGCTTTTGGATATTGTCCGTCAACGGTTTGTTTAACTTGTTCTAAAAAATCTACTGATTTATTTTTTGCTAAAGTAAAACGTTTGTTTCCTGCTAATAAATCTGTTAAAATTGCATCTGGTGTTAATGCGTTTTGCGTTTCTTTTGTTTCTGTTGTTGTTCTCATCTTTTTTTGTTTTTAAAATTTGTTTCGTTTATGTATTTTTTTTTATCCATATTAAACAGTCCTTAAAGTTTTCAAACATTTGATCTTTAGGTACTAAATCTGGTATAATATTTATACGTTCTAGCAGGTATTTAGGTTGTTTTGATACGGATACTAGAAGTATTTTCTTTCCTTCTTTAACTAAATCTAATAAAATATCTTCCATTACATAAAGCCCTGATTGATCTATGTATTGCATTCTATCCATGCGTATAATTATTGTAGATGCGGTACTTGGTATTTGTTTCATTAGTTGTTGAAAGTCGCTTGTAGATCCGAAAAAAAGTGGTCCTTTAATATGTTTAATAAATACTTCGGATTTTTTTTCGCTAGAAAAATCTATTTCATCATTCCAAACTTCTTCATCTAATAGTGAGGTTACTTCTGAATTTTGTGCGGTTAAACCTGCAATTTTTTTCATAAACACTAACGATGCTAATACTAAACCAATACCTACTGCATAAACTAAATTCCAAATTGAAGAAAGCACTAATACGACAAGCATAATTATTACTCCAGATTTTGGCATTTTTGGTATCGCTTTTAATCCTTTATAATCCATAACACCTATCCCAACGGTAATTAAAATTCCTGCTAAAACTGCTGCGGGTATTTTAGATGCTACTGGGCCTAATACGAGTAATATGACAAGTAATAAAAGACTTGCTACCATACCAGATATTTTTGTTTTTCCGCCAGCATTTATATTTACAACAGTTCTTATGGTTGCTCCTGCTCCTGGTATTCCTCCAAAAACTGCTCCTATAGTGTTGCCTATTCCTTGCCCAATTAACTCTTTATTGGGTTTGTGTTTGGTTTTGGTCATGTTGTCGGCTACAATTGAGGTTAATAATGAATCTATTGCCCCTAAAAGTGCCAATGTTAACGCAGTAAAGAAGTAAGGAATAGTGTTACTAAAACTAAAAGTGGTAAATATTTCTAGATTTGGCATTGGCAAACCACTTGGTATTTTTTCAATTGGTCTATAGTCTAAACCAAAACCTATTGCTACAACAGATACTACTAAAAGCGCAACTAATGTACTTGGTACTTTTGTGGTTATTTTTTTAAATCCATAAATTATAAAAATAGTACTTAAAGCTAGTAGTAATTCCAACCAATTAATGTGTTGTAATGCTTTTGGCAATACTTTAATTGTTCCTATTACTCCTGATGAGTTTTTACCCGCAAGTGTTTTAGATTCTTTAAGAATTTGCGCTTCTGTTATGTTTGCTGATCTACTTAGCGTTTCTTTAAAGTTATCTATAACCAAAAGGTTTTCTCCTACTTCGTCTTTTAATATGTTTTTTAAAATTACTTCTTTCGCTTCAGAGGTATATTTGGCAACAAGACTATCATCTTCCTTAGGATAATAACCTATACTTGGTAGTATTTGAGTTACTAGTATTATAACACCTATAGCTGTCATAAATCCTGAAACAACAGGGTAAGGCATGTATTTAATGTATTTACCTAAACCTATAAAACCTAAACCTATTTGCATTAAACCTGCTAATAAAAATACGGTTAAAATAGCGGGTAATGCTTTTGTTACATCTCCGTTAAAAGCGGCAATCATTCCTGAAATAACGACTAAACTAACGGCTGTCATTGGTGCTGTTGGTCCAGAAATTTGTGTATTTGTACCTCCAAAAAGGGCGGCAAAAAAACCAACAAAAATTGCTCCGTAAAGTCCTGCACTTGGTCCTAAACCAGAACTAACACCAAATGCTAAGGCTAATGGTAAAGCTACAATTCCTGCGGTAATACCACCAAATAAATCACCTTTAATATGCTTGAAATTAATAAATTTACTCATTATTTTTTATCTAGTTTAAAAAACTCAATATAACTTGGAGGGTTTTCAATAACACCTCTTTCTGAAATTAATTTTATGGTAATATTTCTTTCTTTAGCTTTAAATGCAAAATCTTCTAGTATTTCTATAACGTCATAATCTAAGTGTCTTGTTTTTCTTACGTCTAACTCTAGGTATGAATCATTTGGAAGGTTGTCAAGTTCTCTTAGTATGGTCGCTTTGTTAAAAAACGTTACTTCTTCTGCTAAAGTCATTTTTATTTTTCCATCATCAACATCTTCTCCTTCTTTATTTAAAAAGTGAGAGTTTTTGTAGCTATTTCTAAGAGCAATTACTATTCCTACTGCTAATCCAATACCTAATCCGTAAAGTAAATCTATAAAAACGATTCCTAAAACAGTGATTACAAAGGGTACAAATTGTTTCCAACCTAAGTTGTAGATTTTCATAAATAGTTCTGGCTTTGCTAATTTCCAACCTACTATAAATAATACAGCTGCCAAAACAGCCAACGGAATCATATTAAGTAATGTTGGGATAAGTATTACTGAAATTAAAATAAGAAATCCGTGTATTATCGCAGACATTTTAGTTCGTCCACCAGACTGTATGTTTGCAGAACTTCGTACAATAACTTGAGTTATTGGAAGTCCACCAATCATTCCTGAAATAATATTTCCAGTACCTTGAGCCAATAATTCTCTATTTGTTGGAGTTACATTTTTGTTTGGATCTAATTTGTCTGTAGCTTCTACACACAGTAATGTTTCTAAACTTGCAACTAATGCTAAGGTAAATGCAACAACCCATACAGCAGGGTTTGATATTGCACTAAAATTAGGCAAACTAAATTGTCCTAAAAATGAATCTACGCTATTTGGTACAGGTACACTTACTAAATGTGACCCAGCAATAGATAGAGCGTCATTAGATTGTGTTAGTACATAAAATATAATAGATACAACAACCGCAACTAAAGGTCCTTGTACTAATTGAAATATTTTTGCTTTTTTTGAAAGCACTTTATCCCAAAGTATTAATATTGCTAAACCAATTAACCCAATAAGCAAAGGTCCTAATTCAATATTACTAAAGGTATTTAAAATTGCTAAAAAGGTATTTTCTCCTTTTGGAGGAATGTAACCAAAAAAAACAGGTATTTGTTTTAAAATTATTATTATTCCGATACCTGTTAGCATTCCTTTTATTACAGACGATGGGAAAAAATATCCAATAACCCCAGCTTTTAAAATTCCAAATACAATTTGTATAATTCCTCCTAATACTACAGCCAATAAAAAATTTTCATAACTTCCTAAAGAAATAATAGCCGCAAACACGATAGCTGCTAATCCTGCTGCAGGACCACTTACTCCAATTGTAGATCCACTAAGCACTCCTACAATAATACCTCCTACAATTCCTGCTATTAATCCAGCAAATAGTGGTGCTCCACTTGCTAATGCTATTCCTAAACACAAAGGAAGAGCAACGAAAAAAACGACTATACTTGCTGGTATATCATTTTTTAAATTTTTAAACGCACTTAAATTGTTTTTTTTCATAATTTACTTTTTTTAATTTTAATTTATTTAACAAATTCTAATACCATTTTTCTATAAAAATCAGAAATGGCGTTTTTATTTTCTTTAACATCGGTAAGTTCTGGCAAATGTGCTGCAAAATATTTTTGTTGATGCACGCCTTCTATTACAGTAGATATTAACATGTGTGGATACTCGAACGTTGAATTGACACTCAAAACTAGGTTTCCTACTCGTTTCACTACTTGTTTATAGGTTTTAAAAAAACCTCTTTTGTTTTCCGAATCTACATCTTTTGTATGGTATGCTTTCATCGATTCTGAAACGATAATATTACTTAGCTTTACTTCATTTATATGAGAAATATAGTCGTCTATTGCAATCGGCATCGTAAGAATATCTATGGCAGCAATTAACCTTTCTTTAGTATTCTTAATATTTGCAGTTGCAAATGCTAAACGATAATCTGTCCATGCCCAATACCAGCTAGTTAAATAGGTTAAAAAAATGTGCTTGTTTTTAAAATACCTATATATTGAGCTTTCTGGAGATTTTAAAATAGCCCCTAATTTTTTAAATGTAAATGATTCAAAACCAATTTTATGTATTAAATCAATACCGCTTGACACTATCTTTTTACCTAACTCAGAAGAGTCTGGATTTCTGGAGTACAACTCAGAACTAATTATAATATTGATGTTTAAATTTTCGATTACTAACATTACTTGCAAATATAATAGTATTACTATCGTTTCTGCAAGTAAATCTATGTTTTTTTATGGTTTTTTATATGTGATCCTTTCATAGAAAAATTGATATTACATAAGAAATGTTCTTTTTTAAAACAAAAAGTTCTTGGTTTACTTCTTAATTGACTATCATCGTTTTCAACAAAACAGCTGCATTTATAATCAAACCCACATGGTGTTGAAGGTGTTATTATATCATTTATTGCAAGAGTTAAACATAAATTTTCTGTATAGTAATGTAGTTAAAATTAATTTTTATTATTATTTTAAAATTCAACGTGTTACTATAAAGTAATAATAAACCCGAGTAAAAAAGAAAAAACAATATAAAAGTTACACTATATTTCTGATAAAAGTAAAAACCAGCAGCATCGCTAATATAAAAATAATTCCTTTTAATGAAATATTTATATCTGGCAAGATTATTTTGAAAGGTTTTAATGCAAAAATTGCAAAAATATAAAATAATAATGGTGCAAAAAAATAAATGAATACATTGAGTTTTGCGGCATCTATAAAGTTGCCGTGTAATAATTGATGAAAAGCACGTTGACCACCACAACCTGGACAATCGACATTTAACACCCGTTTAGTCATGCAAAATAAAAATGGCGTTGTATTACTTGCTGGATTATTATAGTAAAAATAATAAAGTACCCTAGCAAAAATTAAAATAGATACTATTGAAATTAATTTTTTCATAAAAAAGAATAGCCGATTGCAAATTGCAATCGGCTATGTTTATTTTAATTCGAAGACGACAACCAATGGTTTCTTCGACATTTATATTGATTGATATGAGCTAAAAATTTAATATTTCTTTTACTTATTTGTAAAAAACAGATTATACTAAGCGCCATATTACTCCATCCCTTCTTGGTATTGTTCCATTACTTCTTGGTATTGCTCCATAGAGCTTTCCCAGTTTAACCCTGTGTAAGTTAAAAATAAAACGGCTATACCAATTGCTATAAAACTAAGAATTTTTGCGTTTTTAGCAGACGATTCTGCACCTGCATAATCACCAGCTTCAAACTTCTTTTTTACTTGAATTGCCATCACAATTGCAACAATACCTAAAATAAAACCGATGCAACATGGTGAACACATGCCTAATACAGTTCCTACTATTGCTAAAGCCATATTGTTACTAGGCATTACTAAATTTGATGATTTTGAAATTGTATTATTTTCTTCCATAATTATATTTTTGTGTTAGTTTTAAACAAATATATCACATTTTTTTAAAACAACAATCCTGCGCGTTTTAATAATGCATCTGATGTTGGCTCTTGTCCTCTAAAGCGTTTGTATAAAATCATAGGATGTTCGGTTCCGCCTTTACTTAAAATAATATCGGAAAAAAGTTGTCCTATTTTTCTGTTTAAAATTCCGTTTTCTTTAAATACATTAAAAGCATCTGCATCTAAAACTTCTGCCCATTTATAGCTGTAATATCCTGATGAATAGCCGCCTTGAAAAATATGTGAAAAAGCGACACTCATACAATTTTCTGTAACATCAGGGTATAATTTAGTGTTTTCAAAGGCAATTATTTCATGATTTTTTACAGATTTTATAGTTTCAAGGGATTCTTGCCCGTGCCAACTCATGTCCAATAAGCCAAAACTTAATTGGCGTAAGGTTGCCATTCCTTCTTGAAAAGAAGCGGATTCTTTAATTTTTTTTACATATTCCATCGGTATTAAATCTCCCGTTTTATAATGTGTTGCAAAAAGTGATAGTGCTTCTTTTTCAAAACACCAATTTTCCATAATTTGACTAGGTAATTCTACAAAATCCCAAAACACATTTGTTCCTGATAAACTCGGATACGTAGTGTTGGCCAACATACCGTGCAATCCATGTCCAAACTCATGAAACAAGGTAGTTACTTCATTAAAAGTTAATAACGATGGTTTTGTTGCGGTTGGTTTGGTAAAATTACACACATTTGCAATATGCGGACGTTCATTTATTTCATTTTTGATTTGTTGCCCTTTAAAAGATGTCATCCAAGCGCCGTTACGTTTTCCTTTACGTGGATGAAAATCGGTATAAAAAAGTGCTATAAAATTTTCTTGCTCATTATATACTTCATAGGTTTTTACATCTTCATGATAGGTTTCAATAGTGTTTACTTGTTTAAACGTAAGGCCAAATAATTTATTAGCAATAGTAAAAGCTCCATTTAATACATTTTCTAACTTAAAATAGGGTTTTAGTTTTTCTTCGTTTAAATTAAAAAGTTTTTGTTTTAATTTTTCTGAATAATAAGATCCATCCCATTTTTCTAAACGGTCAATATTGTCTAATTCCTTCGCAAAATTTTCCAGTTGTTTAAACTCTTGTTTTGCTACAGGTTTTGCTTTTTTAAGCATTTCGTTTAAAAAGGAAGTAACTTTATCAGGTGTTCCTGCCATACGTTCTTCTAATACAAAATGTGCGTGTGTTTTATAACCTAACAATTTTGCTCGTTGCAAGCGTAATTTTGTTATTTTTAATACAATTTTTTCATTATTAAATTTATTGTTTTTAAATCCTCTTTTTCCAAAAGCAATTGCCATTTTTTTTCGCAATTTTCGATTGTTTGCATATGTTAAAAACGGCAGATAACTTGGGTAGTCTAAGGTAAAAATCCATCCTTTTTTATTGTTTTGTTTTGCGGTTTGTGCAGCAGCTTCAACTGCACCTTCTGGCAAACCTTTTAAGTCCTCTTTATTGGTTAAGTGCATTTCAAAAGCATTGGTTTCTGCTAATATATGTTCTCCAAATTGCAACTTTAAAGTAGCTGATTCTTTATCAATAGCTCGTAAGGTTTCTTTTTTAGCTTCGGATAAATTTGCTCCATTACGCGAAAAACTTTTGTATTTGTTGTTTAATAGCGTAACTTGTTCTGGGGTTAATGCTAGTTTTTCTTTTTGCTGATATACGTTTTTTACTCGTAAAAATAATTTTTTGTTTAAAGTGATGTCATTCCCAAATTCGGCTAATAAAGGTGAAATTTCTTTTGCAATTTTTTGAATTTCGTCATTGGTTTCTGCCGAATTCAAATTAAAAAAAACACTGTTTACTCTGTCCAACTGCGCACCACTATAATCCAAGGTTTCAATGGTGTTTTTAAAAGTTGGTGCAGCGGTATTATCAACAATTGCATCAATTTCAGCTCTTGCTATTTCAATAGATTTGGAAATAGCTGGTAAAAAGTGTTCGTTTTTTAATTGTGAAAAAGGCACTTGATCAAATTTTTGAAGTAATGGATTATTATTCATTATTTTATTTTACTACGTTAGTGCGGTTTTTTCAATCATTAAAAAAAATGATAAATAATCAGAGACTTCAAGTTTTATTGTTTTATTTGTTTTGCGCCTTCAATTACTTTTTGTTTCAACTCTTCTTTATAAGCGATTATATTTTTTTGTACTTCTGAATTTGATGAACCTATAATTTGTGCGGCTAAAATACCTGCGTTTTTTGCGCCATCTAAAGCTACAGTGGCAACAGGAACGCCGCCAGGCATTTGTAAAATTGATAAAATGGAATCCCAACCATCAATAGAGTTGCTTGATTTTACCGGAACTCCAATTATTGGTAATGGTGATATTGAGGCTACCATACCTGGTAAATGTGCTGCACCGCCAGCGCCTGCAATAATTGCTTTTAAACCACGTTTGTGGGCGTTTTTTGCATAGTCAAATAATTTTTCGGGAGTTCTATGTGCCGAAACAATATCTACTTCTACTTCAATTTTTAATTGTTTTAAGATGTCTATTGCTTGTTGCATAATAGGCAAATCACTTGTACTACCCATTATTATTCCTACTTCTACCATTTTATTTGCTAATTACTTTTATTGTTTTTTTTACTTGTTCTGCTACTTTACGAGCGACATTAACATCTTTATTTACAATAGTTACATGTCCCATTTTCCTGAACGGACGTGTTTGTTTTTTACCATAAATATGTGGTGTAACGCCATTTAATGCTAAAATATCATTCATTCCTTTATAAACTACATTGCCGTTATAACCTTCTGCACCTACTAAGTTTACCATAACTCCTGCTACTTTACTTTCAGTGTTTCCTAATGGTAAATCTAAAACTGTACGCATATGTTGTTCAAATTGTGAGGTATATGAGGTTTCGATGGTGTGATGCCCTGAGTTATGTGTACGTGGAGCTACTTCATTTACTAAAATTTCGTTTTCCTGAGTTTGAAATAATTCTACTGCTAATAAACCTACGTGATTTATTTTTTTAGCAACATTTAAAGCAACTTCAATTGCTTTTTTTGCAACCTCATCAGAAATTCGTGCAGGACAAATTACATATTCTACCTGATTTGCTTCTGGATGAAACTCCATTTCGACTACTGGATAATATTTTATTTCTCCAGATGGATTACGAGCTACAATAACTGATAATTCATTTTTAAAATTAATCATTTGCTCTGCAATACACTCAATATTAGGTAAATTATCTAAGTCGGATAATTTTCGTATTACTTTTACTCCATTTCCGTCATAACCGCCTTGCGCTGCTTTCCAAACAAATGGTAACGTAAGGTTTTTATTTATAATTGCATCTTTAATTTTAGGGGCATCTGTAAAGCGTATAAATTTGGCTGTTGGGATGTTATTATCTATATAAAATAATTTTTGTGTGGCTTTATTTTGAATGATTTTTAGCGTTGCCGAACTTGGGTATACTTTTACACCTTCATCTTCTAGTTTTTGTAATGCTTGTGTATTTACGGCTTCAATTTCAAAGGTAAGTATGTCTACTTTTTTTCCGAAGTTATAAACGGCATCAAAATCCATTAAATTTCCTTGAAAAAAATGATTTGCATACGGTTTACAAGGTGCGTCATTAGATGCATCTAATACATATGTTTGAATATCGAATTTATTGGTTTCTCGTAGTAACATTCTGCCTAGTTGTCCGCCGCCTAAAATTCCGAATTTAAAATCTGAAGAAAAATATGTTTTCATAATGTTATAAAAATAATTTTTTTTACAAAAATACATTTAAAACCCGATTTTGACCTAAGAAAAATGTGAAATAGAAAAAATTTACCGAAATTAGAGTGTCAGAAAACGATTAAACAAGGACGAAAATACTATTTTAATTACTTATTAAGGATTTTTATTTTCTTTGACCGCCTCTAAATTGAAAATAGTTTTATAGAAAGTAAACCTTTTAATTGTACTTGTTTATTTTTTTAAAAACCATTTTTGACAGCACTTTGTATGCTGTAGAACCTTGGTGATAGTTTTCTTTTAAAACGAGCTTTAATTCCAAATTTATTCAATTAAATTCAGTTCCTAATAATTGTAAAATGGTCATGCTATATGCTTTTGGCGTTACATTTATTTTAGGGTTTAATTAGCCAATCAAAACAACATGCTATAATTTGTTGTTTTTTTTTTGAAATCGGAATTTGCATGTCTGTTTTGTCAGAATAATGTGTTGCAATTAAATATTCGTAAATTTTTGCAGCAGGTCGTATTGCAGATTGATGTTGTATTGTTTGAAAAACTTTAATAAAATTCGTTAAATGCGGAAAAATAAACGTTACGTTTTCTCTATAAATAAACTTCAACAACCACAATGCTTTAAAAGAAATTTCTTCATTTATTTCTTCTGAAATTTTTAAAAGACCTGATATTAAATTAAGGTTATTAATTACAATAATGTCATTTTTAATTCGAAAAAGATTAATTTTAGCGTGACGTTAACTAAATTTTAAAGAAAAATGAAAAAAAAAATATTAATTATAGTTCTTGTTTTAGGTTTATTGCAATTTTTTAGTCCTAATATAAAGGAGTATGAAATCAATACTTCAATAGATTTTTTAATCACCGAAAAACCGACAACTCGTATTGCTGAAGTTATTAAAAACTCTTGTTATAACTGTCATTCTAACACAACTAACTACAAGTGGTTTCATAAAATTACACCTGTAAATTTTTTGGTAAATCATCATATAAACGAAGCAAAAGAGCATTTGAATTTTTCAGAATGGGATAAGTATGCTTCTAAAAACAAAGCTCATATTATTGAAGAAATGATTGAAGTTTTAGAAAAAAAAGAAATGCCACTGCAATCTTATTCTTTAATACATCCAGATGCGAAGTTGTCTTTAAAAGAAACTCAAGAGCTTATCGGTTTTTTACAAAATTTACAAATTAAACACGAGTTATCTGTTTTTCCAGTTCACTAATTCCTTTAGAAGCACCTGCTTTTATAATGGTTAAATTGGAGTAGTTTTTTTTAGATATAGATGGATTTGGATCAATACAATAAATAGGCGTATTGGGTTTGCAATAATCAATTAGTCCTGCAGCAGGATATACTTCCATAGATGTGCCAATAATAACTAAAACATCGGCTTTAGCAACTTCTTTTATCGCAACATCAATCATCGGTACTGCTTCACCAAACCACACAATGTGTGGACGTAATTGAAATCCATTATCACATAAATCACCTAAATTTAAATTTTTAGTCCAATTGTAAATTAATTTTTCATTTTGTGTGCTTCTTACTTTTCGAAGTTCTCCGTGTAGGTGTAAAACATTTGTGCTTCCTGCACGTTCATGTAAATCATCTACATTTTGAGTTATAATACTTACGTTAAACTGTTTTTCTAAATTTTTTAATAAAAAATGACCTTTATTTGGAGTAACTTCATTTAGTTGAACACGCCTTTTATTGTAAAACTCGAAAACTAATTTCGGGTTTTTAGCAAAACCCTCAGGAGAAGCAACTTCCATAACATTCTGTCCTTCCCATAATCCATTAGAATCTCTAAATGTTGCTATTCCACTTTCGGCACTCATACCAGCACCTGTTAATATTACTAATTTTTTTTTCATTTTTTAAATTTATTGTGTGTACTTAAATATGGTAATCGTTCTTTTATTTTTAAAACAAGTTGCGTTTTAGTATAACTTGTGGTTACAGTTATTGCATCACAAAATTGTAATGCTTTTAAAAACCTCATCATACTCTTTGTTTCCCGTATAATATTACATTCCAATAAGCTGAAATTTGGTTTTGTTTTAAAAATCACTTAAAACATCATCAACAGTTTCTACGTAAGCTTCTTCATTAAAAGAAACTGAAAAACCTATTTTTAAAAAACTAATAAAACGATTTTTATGATGAAATAATTCATCTAAATTTATTAAATGTCGGTGTGCTTTTTTATATTTATCGACATTCGCATCATCTACAAAGTTTTTAAACATTAAAATACGTTTATATTCGGTTAATATTTTTAGTAAAACGATAATTGCTTGTGGTAATTTTTTTTAGATAATACTAACCCATATTGCTTAATTAGACTATCATTAATTTTGTTGTTTTTTATTTTATTTTGAGAAATTACAACAAAAATG
>CAZWNY010000030.1:0-23177 GCA_964635575.1 uncultured Kordia sp.
TCGTCAATTTTATTTTCTTTTATCAACTTTTTTATATTATTATTTTCCATAATATTTTTAATAAATGCATCTTGTTTCATTCCTTTTATCCATGCTTCGGAATAACGAATGTTACTAAATGATACTTGAGAATATAATGGCATATATTTTTCGGGGTATAGTTGTTGTATTCTTCTTTCAAAACGTTTTTGTAGTAAGAACTTAGGGTCTGCTACATGATCTCGCATTACGTAATAATTGTGTAACGATAAATCTTGTACGGCATCACCGTCTGGTTTTCTTAGCGTTTGATATTCTTTAAAAACGGCATCCCAATTTTCATCGTGTTTTTGCATTAAATCCCACATTACGGTGCAGTCTTCAAAACCAGCATTCATTCCTTGACCGTAAAAAGGTACGGTTGCGTGTGCAGCATCTCCCATTAAAGCGGTTTTACCAATTGTCCACGGATAGCATCTAATAATTGCTAATGATGATAGTGGATGCGTTTCCCATTGTTCACCTATTTCAGGCATTAGTTTGTAAAAGTCTGGAAATTTATTTTCAAAAAAGAAGTTTACATCTGCTTTTGTACTTAGTTTATCAAACGAGTTATTTGTTCCTTCAAAAGGCATAAACAATGTGCAAGTAAAGCTTCCGTCTTCATTAGGTAGGGCGATTAGCATGTACTTTCCTCTTGGCCAAATGTGTAGCGTGTTTACATCTAATTTATAGCTTCCATCTTTATTTGCGGGTAATAATATTTCACGATAACCGTCATTTATATATTTTTGCGAATAGTTAAAACGCGGTATTTTTTGCATTGCTTTGGTTCTAATTGCTGAAAAAGCACCGTCTGTACCAAAAACCACATTGGCTTTATGTTCGTGTTTTTTACCTGTTTTATAATCTTTTAAATAGACTATTCCGTTTTCTAAATCGGCACCAATACATTTTTGGTTGTAATGTATTTTTACTCCGCCTTTTTTTTCGGCAATATCCATTAAGGTGCAATTAATACCTGCTCGTGAAACGGAATAAATAGCTTCATTTGCTAATCCGTATGGTTGATGTGTTAGCTTTCCCTGTAAGTCATGCATAGTACGACTATACATAGGTATTGCAATTTCTTCTATTTTTTTGCGTACTCCTGCGTTTTCAAATGCTTTCCAACCACGAGTAGAAAGTGCTAAGTTTATCGATTTTCCTGCGGATATATCTGTTTTACGCAAATCAGATCTGCGTTCAAAAATGGTTACTTTATATCCTGCTTTGGCTAAATATACTGCCCAAAGTGATCCTACTAATCCTGCGCCAACAATGGTTGCTGTTTTCATTTATTTTTTTAGTTTAGGCTCTTGCATTATCGTACCGCATTTATTACAGGTGCAAAGTGTTGAGTTTGCGTAGTATTCGTTTAATAATTTAGGTAACTGTTTTACAATATTTTCTAATTGAAATGGAACTTTGTGTAATTCATTATTACAGTTTTCGCAATACCAAGAACAATAGTCTAGCTCTTCAGGTGTCCGAATTCTTTCAATAACTAATCCAACAGTATTTGGTCCTCTTTGTGGTGAATGCGGAACTCTTGCTGGTAAAAGAAATATTTCACCTTCTTTAATTTCGATATTTCGGATTTTTCCGTTTTCAATAATTGGCAGCGTAATATCTCCTTCTATTTGATAAAAAAATTCTTCGCCTTCATTGTAATGAAAATCTTTACGTGCGTTTGGTCCTCCAACTACCATTATAATAAATTCCGTGTTTTTATAAACTACTAAATTACCTACAGGTGGTTTTAGTTTATCTCTGTTTTCGTTAATCCATTTTTGAAAATTAATTGGTGGTAACATATTTAGTTGTTTTGTTAATTAGTTTATCGTTTTACTTGAAATACTATTCCAACTTCAATTATTACAGCTTTTAATTTCATGTTCAAGTTATATAAATATTTGTATAGAGTTATATAAAATATCTAAATCAGTCGCTTTTTTGTTTGATATTTCAATTACATCCTTATTTTTATCTATAAATTGGTTTTTTGATTTTTTTAGAACAATTATTTAGAGTGTTCCTCTAAGTGCTTGTTCTCTTTCTATAGATTCAAAAAGTGCTTTAAAGTTACCTGCTCCAAAACCTTTTGCGCCCATTCTTTGTATAATTTCGAAGAAAAGGGTTGGTCTGTCGGTTAATGGTTTTGTAAATATTTGTAATAAATATCCTTCTTCATCAGCATCTACTAATATCGATAGTTTTTGAAGTTCTTTTATGTCTTCATTCATCATATCCATGTGTACTCCTAATCGTCTTGGGATGTCGTTATAATATGCTTGTGGTGGTGATGGTAAAAACTCAACTCCGTTAGCTTTTAATTGTTTTATCGTTTCAATAATATCATCGGTAGCAACGGCTAAATGTTGTACGCCTTCACCTTCATAAAAATCTAAGTATTCTTCTATTTGCGATTTTTTGGCGGCTTTTGCTGGTTCATTTATTGGAAATTTTATACGTCCGTTTCCGTTACTCATTACTTTACTCATTAAGGCTGAGTATTCCGTGTGTATTTGCTTGTCATCAAAAGATAAAAAATTAACAAACCCCATTACATCTTCATACCATTTTACCCAAACATTCATTTGATTCCAATCGACATTACCAACCATATGATCAATAAATTTTAAACCTGCTGCTGGTGGATTATAGTCTGATTTCCATTCCATAAACCCAGGCATAAAAGTTCCTTTGTAATTTTTACGTTCTACAAAAAGGTGTATGGTTTCTCCGTAAGTATGTATTCCTGCTCGTACAACCTCACCGTGTTCGTCTTTTTCGGTAGTTGGTTCCATGTACGATTTTGCTCCTCGTTTTGTGGTTTCTTCCCATGATTTTTTAGCATCTTCTACCCAAAGTGCAACAACTTTTACGCCATCGCCGTGTTTGGTTACGTGTTTATTAATTTCCGACTTGCTGTTTAAGGCGGATGTGAATACCAGTCTAATTTTATCCTGTTTTAACACATAACTTACGGTGTCTTTTGATCCTGTTTCTAAACCTTTATATGCGCATGATTGAAATCCAAATGCGGTTTTATAATAGTGTGCAGCTTGTTTTGCGTTTCCCACATAAAACTCTACATAATCTGTTCCTAAAAGCGGTAAAAAATCTTTCGCTCCTTCAAATATTTTTTCTAAACCGTAGTTTACTGATTTTACTTTATTTTTCATTTTTATTTTTATTTTTAGATAAAAGAGAATAGGCTTTTAATTATTTTTGAAACCCTTTGTTCTTTTTTGAAATCTCTCAATTTCTTCTTCAATCAAATTTATTTTTTTTGCATTATTATTTAGTTTTTATAATAAGGCAAAAATATTTTTTTCAATTTCTAAACCCAATTGTCAAGTTTTAAGATTTTTATAGTTATGCTTTTGGAACTATTCAATTTATTTTTCTTTATTTCTACTTTCATTTAGCTATCCAACTTTTATAATAATCATCTACTTGAAGTTTTAACGCTTCTTCGGTAATCATCATTGGCTTAAAAGGGTCGATCATAACTGCTAATTCGCCTGTTTCTTTTTTGCCAACACTTTTTTCAATTGCTCCTGGGTGCGGACCATGTGGTATCCCTCCAGGATGTAAGGTAATTTGCCCTTTTTCGATGTTGTTTCTGCTCATAAAATCACCATCTACATAGTATAATAATTCTTCTGAATCTATATTTGAATGATGATAGGGTGCAGGAATGCTTTCTGGGTGATAATCATACATACGTGGTACAAAACTACACACTACAAAGCCTGTTGCTTCCCATTGTTGATGGATTGGTGGCGGTAAATGAATACGACCTGTTATTGGTTCAAAGTCATGTATTGAAAATGCATACGGATAATGAAAACCGTCCCAACCTATAACATCAAATGGATGGTTTGCATGGGTATATTCCCACATTACACCTTGTTTTTTTGATATTATTTTAAACTCTCCTTTTTCATCGTGTGTTTTTAAATCGGTTGGTAGTCTGAAATCACGTTCGCAAAACGGGGAATGTTCTAATAATTGCCCGAAGTTATTGCGGTATTGTTTTGGAGTTAAAATAGGGCTAAAAGATTCTACATATAAAATACGATTATCTAGCGTGTCAAAATCAATTTGATAGGTTGTGCCTCTCGGAATTATTAAATAATCACCATATTTAAAATTGATGTTTCCATACATGGTTTTTAATGTTCCTGAACCAATATGAATAAAAAGCATTTCGTCTGCATCAGAATTTCTGTAAAAATAATTTTTCGAAAATTCTTTTGGCGCAGCTAAACCAATGTGTAAATCGTTATTTACAAATAGTGTTTTTCTGCTTTTAAGATAATCTTGTTCTGGTTTTAAAGAGAAGCCTTTAAAACTTAGTGCTTTCATGTTTTTGTCTATCGCAATTTTTGGAGACACATCTTTTCCTCTTTTAATTTCAGAAACTACGGTTGGCGGATATAAATGATAAATTAATGATGACATTCCTGCAAAACCTGCGGTGCCAAATAATTCTTCTTGGTATAAACTACCGTCTGGTTTCTTAAATGTGGTGTGTCTTTTGTGTGGGATTTTACCCAGCGTATGATATCTTGGCATTTTTATTATAATTTAAAGATTAAATCCCTTTTTTGAGGGTTTGTTTTTCTGAAATTTTTCTTGAAATTAAAAATATAATTCGCTATTCGGGGTTTCTTTTAAGAAGAAATTTTAAATATATTAATATGTTTTCCCAATGTGGTTTCATCTGTTACAAATATCGTAAAAAATAAGTTTAAAACCAATATCCAAGGCTAATAAACCAATATACTTCTTTTACTTCGGGTGACCAGGTGCTTTTTATTTGCATCGGTCCTAAAAATGTTTTTGCTCCATACCCAAGTGCATACCCTGAATATGAAGGCAATGAAAGCCAGTCGGCATCTTTATATAATCCGTCATCAATATTTGCAAAGTTAGCGCTTGCTATTAAGTGATGATTTTTTTTAATCAAATAATTAACGTCTATTGTCCCTTTTAAATAACCGTCTCCTGCAATGCTTAAAAAATCATAGCCATAAAATGCTTTGTGATTTAATATAAAATTATTGCCAAATCCTCCTAAAACAAAATCGAATGTTGGGCTGGTGTTATTTCCTATTCGTATTCCTGATTCAATAAAAACACTGGTGTGTAATTTTTTTAAAAATGTTTTAACGCCACCCATTTTTAGGTTTATTACTGAAAATTCTTCAAAATTATCGTTATTACTGGTTATTAAATAGGTTTTAAAGTCCATATCAAAATACAGTCCTTTTGTAGGGTAATAAATATCATCTAACGTGTCATATTGTAAGTCGGCAAATACACTAAAAAACTCATTATCTTCTAAAAAAATATTATTTGCAGGTGTTTCATAGTAAAATTCAATTTGTTGATGTTGTGCTCCTAATGCTAATGTAAATTCTGTTTTAAAAATAGTTTCCAAATAAAATTGATTAATTAATTCAGATGCATTTAGGTCAATAATATTTGTAGTTAATGAGTTATTATCAAAAATTTGAAACCCTACTTTTTTTTCAAAAGCGTTAAATGATGATTTTACTCCGATGCTCCAAAAGAATCCTTTGTCAATATAATACTCAAAGTTATATCGCATTTTTTCACCTAAAATTAAATCGAAACTTGCAATGTCATTGTTGGTTATTAGTTGTTTGTGAGTTAAATTGATTAATGCGTTTCCTTTATATAGGTCGTCAAAATGAAGTCCTAGTTTTAAATTGGTTCTGTTATTGTTTTCTTTAAGGCCAATAACAAGCGTGTTGTTTGCTTCTATTTTAAAATTTATTTTATAAAAATTATTAGTTGCAGCTAACGCAGTAATTCCTTTTTCTATTTTTTTGTAGGATGTGGCTGTATTTTCTTTTAGTTTTAATTTTCCTAAAATATATGCTTTGGTATAGTTTTTATTTCCCAATATTTGTATCTTTTTAAATGTATATTCATCTAAAAGATCTTTGTTTATTTTTTGAATAGGTTTTTGTACTTGTTGCTTGGCAATTTCCTTTAATTGCTCTAGGTATTTTTTTGTTGCTAAATAACCTTCGTTATAAATTTCGGGTGCTTTGTCAAATGAAATAATATTATATTTGGTAATATTTGGTTTTATGTAAATAGTTGTGCTTTCTACCTTATGTTGTTCCATTTGGTTTTGGATAGTAAAGTTAGATATTTGAGTCATAATATCCATTATCGATTTTAAATTTTCTTTTTTACGTAAACTATCTTGCACATCTACCCCAATAGTAACATGTATATCTTTTTTTAAAAGCTCATGTATTGGGTAGTTGTTGCTAATTCCTCCATCAATAAGTAGTTTTTCATCTAAATGTACGGGTTCAAAAAGTGATGGTACTGCACTACTTGCGGCAATAGCATTAGGTAAATATCCTTTGTTTAAAATTTTTTGTTTCCCGTTTTCTAAATTGGTTGCTATACAAAAAAAAGGAATCGGTAATTTACTAAAGTCTGAAATATGGCTTACATGGTTTAGTAATCTTACATATAAGTTATACACATTTTGTCCTTTAGATAGTGCCGAAGGGAAACTTAATTTTAAGTTATTAAACGGCAAGGTTACTGCGTGTCTGTCGTCATTATTTCGTTCAAAAAAAGATTTGTTTTTTCGTTCAAAATCATCACTCATTAAGGTTTCAAAATCAACTTTTTTAAATATTGTTTTTAATTCATCTGCAGTATAACCTGATGCATATAATGCCCCAACAATTGCCCCCATACTGGTGCCTGCAATGTAATTTATTTGAACTCCTGCTTCTTCAATTGCTTTTAATGCACCAATGTGTGCTAATCCTTTTGCTCCACCACCACTTAATACTAACCCTACTTTTAAATTACTTTTTAAGGGGGTTTTTTTTAAAAATTTATCTTTTGGAAATGATTTTTTTGAAGATGTACTTCGTGTATTGGATCTGAAGGTATCCAATTTAGTAGTGTCTTTTACTTGAGAAACTCCAGTTAAAAAACTGAGTAAAAATAATATGTATATTTTGTTTGTTTTCACTTTGTGAAGTTACAAAATGCTAATGAAATTTTGTATATATTTTTTGAGCTTTTGAAAAACCAATTACTTTTTCCATTTCTTGAAGCGTTGCTTCTTTAATTCGTTTAACCGATTTAAAACGTTTCATTAAGGAAATTATTGTTTTTTCACCAATGCCGTTTATCGTTTCTAATTCGGTTTGTAATGCGTTTTTACTACGTCTATTTCTATGATGTTCTATCCCAAAACGATGTGCTTCATTGCGTAAATGTTGTATTACTTTTAAGCTTTCCGATTTTTTATCAAGATATAACGGATATTTATCTTCTGGATAAAACAACTCCTCTAACCGTTTTGCAATACCAATTATAGCTATTTTTTTTCGTAAGTTTAAGGTGTCTAAACTTTTTAATGCGGATGATAATTGTCCTTTACCTCCATCAATAATAATTAATTGTGGTAATGGTTGGTTTTCTTCCACCAAACGTTTGTAGCGTCTATAAACCACTTCTTCCATAGAAGCATAATCGTCTGGTCCAACTACTGTTTTTATGTTAAAATTTCGATATTCTTTTTTACTGGGTTTCCCGTTTTTAAAAACTACACAAGCTGCAACAGGGTTTGTGCCTTGTATGTTTGAGTTATCAAAACATTCAATATGTCGAGGTTCTACTGGTAAACGCAAATCTTTTTTCATTTGCTTCATTATTCTGTTTGAATGTCGCTCGGGATCGGTAATTTTTACTTGCTTAAAGCGATCCATTCGGTAATATTTTGCGTTTCTTTCAGACAGCTCTACAATACGTTTTTTGTCGCCTAACCTCGGAATGGTAATTTTTAATTCATCTCCTAAACTTACTTGAAAAGGCACATATATTTCTTTGGAATTGGAGTGAAAACGATTTCTGATTTCTATAATCGATATTTCTAATAATTCCTTATCGGTTTCATCTAATTTTTTCTTTAATTCTAACGTGTGTGATCTAATTATTGAACCGTAGGATAATTGCAAAAAATTAATGTACGCATAGGTTTCATCAGAAACAATGGAAAACACATCTACATTAGAAATTTTAGGGTTTATAATGGTAGATTTTGATTGATAGTTTTCTAAGACTGCTACTTTTTCTTTAATGCGTTGTGCGTCTTCAAACTGTAAATTTTCAGCATATTGATGCATTTTGTTTTTAAAACCCTGAAGTGAGTTTTTAAAGTTTCCTTTTAAAATTTCTCGTATGGCAGTTATTTGTTTTTGGTATAGTTTTTCTGTTTGCAAGCCTTCACAAGCACCTTTGCAATTTTTTAAATGATACTCCAAACATATCTTAAATTTATCGTTTTTAATGTTTTCTTCTGATAATTTGTAGCTACAAGTACGTAAAGAATAAAGTCCTTTTATTAAGTCTAACAGTGTTTTTACAGTACGCATACTGGTATATGGACCAAAATACTCACTACCATCTTTTATAAATCTACGAGTTGAAAACACTCTAGGAAATACTTCGTTTTTAATGCAAATCCACGGATATGTTTTTCCGTCTTTCAGTAATACATTATATCGAGGTTTATATTTTTTAATAAGATTGTTTTCTAATAAAAGCGCATCGGTTTCTGTGGCAACTACAATGTGTTTTATATTTGCTATTTTTTTTACAAGAACTGCTGTTTTTCCACTTTCATGGGTTTTTGTAAAGTAAGAAGAAACTCTTTTTTTTAGATTTTTGGCTTTACCAACATATAATATTTTATTTTCAATATCGTAATATTGATATACTCCAGGGTTATTAGGTAGTGTTTTTATTTGTAGTTGTAAAGCTTCAGTAATCATAATGCTAAAAATAAGATTGTAAGCAGAAACCATAGTTTTTTAATCCGATGGTTTCTGCTTTTGAAAACTGCTTATCCTTCGTTTTTTCCGATAAGTGAAAAATCTAAATGACGTTTTATTAAATCGGTTTTTTTCACTTTTACAATTACCTCGTCACCTAATTGATATAAGTTTTTTGTGGTTTGACCTACTAATGCGTATTGATTTACATCAAATGTGTAATAGTCGTCTTTTATATCTCTAATACGTACCATTCCTTCGCATTTATTTGCTATAATTTCTACGTAAATTCCCCATTCGGTAACTCCAGAAATTACACCTACAAATTCTTCATTTTTATGATCTTCCATAAATCGGATTTGCATGTATTTAATAGAATCTCTTTCGGCTTTGGTCGCTAAAATTTCCATGTTGGTTGAGTGTTTACATTTCTCTTCAAACTCATTTGCGTTTGCGTTTTTTCCTGCATCTAAATAATGTTGTAATAAACGGTGGACCATAACGTCTGGATATCGTCTAATTGGCGAGGTAAAATGCGAATAATAGTCAAAAGCTAAACCATAATGCCCAATATTATCGGTTGAATATTCTGCTTTGCTCATGGTTCTAATAGTAAGTGTATCGACCATGTTTTGTTCTCCTTTTCCTGCTACGTCTTTTAATAATTTATTTAAAGATTCGGTGGTGCTTTTTGGGGTTCTTAGGTCTAACTTATAACCAAATTTAGAGATAACCGTTTGTAGGGTTTGTAATTTTTCTGGGTTAGGTTTGTCGTGTATGCGATAAATAAATGTCTTTTTTTGTTTTCCTATAAAAGCGGCTACTTTTCGGTTTGCTAATAACATAAATTCTTCAATTAATTTATTAGCGTCTTTTGAGGTTTTAAAAAATACACCTACTGGGTTTGAATTTTCGTCTAAATCAAATTTTACTTCTACTTTATCAAAAGAAATAGCACCTTCTTTCATGCGCTGTGTACGCATAATTTTTGCTAATTCGTCTAGTTTTAAAACGGCATCAACAATTGGTTGAGGTGCTTCATATTGTTTTCCTGTAAGCGATATGTTTTTGGGTATTGTATTTTTTTCTGTTTCAATAATTATTTGGGCTTCTTCATAGGCAAAACGTGCATCAGAATAGGTTACTGTACGCCCAAACCATTCGTTTTTAACTTTTGCTTGTGCATCTATTTCAAAAACTGCTGAGAAGGTGTATTTTTCTTCGTTCGGACGTAAAGAACATGCGCCGTTACTTAAAACTTCGGGTAACATTGGCACTACTCGATCTACTAAATATACTGATGTTGCTCTATTGTAAGCCTCATCATCTAAAATGGTTCCTTCTTGTAAGTAATGAGAAACATCTGCAATATGAATTCCTATTTCGTAATTTCCGTTTTCTAGTTTTTTGAAAGAAAGTGCATCATCAAAATCTTTTGCATCTTTTGGATCTATGGTAAAGGTTAGCGTGTCTCGCATGTCTCTACGTTTTGCAATTTCTTGTTTAGTAATAGAAAGATCAATATTATTTGCGTAGTCTTCTATTTTTTTAGGAAACTCATACGGCAAACCATATTCGGCTAAAATGGAATGTATTTCGGTATTGTGTTCTCCTGGTATTCCTAAAATTTGAAATATTTCTCCAAAAGGTGAATCGGCATTTTCTGGCCAATCTTGTATTTCTACCATTACTTTTTCACCATCTTTAGCTCCGTTTAGTTTGTCTTTAGAAACAAAAATATCAACATACATTTTTGGACTTTGACACACTACAAAACCGAAGTTTTTTTGCATTTGCAACACTCCAACAAACTCTGCTTTTACACGTGTTAAAATGGTGCTAATTTCGCCTTCTAATTGTCCGTTTTTTCTTCTTCTATATACGTAAACTTCCACTTCATCTCCATGTAATGCATGGTTTACATTGTTAGATGGCACAAAAATATCTTGCTCTAATTCATCACAAATAACATAGGCGTTTCCTCTAGCTGCAATATCTACAATACCTGTGTAATAGGAGTCGTCTAGGGCAATAATTTTAAAGCGTCCTTTTTCTGTTTCTTCTATTTTACCTTTTATTTGCATTTGACGCAATTTTTTGATAATCTGATTTCGACTGCTGGAGTCTCGTAATTGGAGTTTGTCTGCTAAATCTTTATAATTTAGTAATTTTTTAGGATCTTTTTTAAATATTTTTAAAAGTGTTTGCCCTAAGTTGGGAATTTTATTACTTTGTGTTGCTTTTTTTCTTGGCATTTTTTAATTGGTTTAAGAAGTGCACTATCTTCATCATTTTTCATTCAAATTGGCACTTTATTATTTTTAATCTTTTACCAAAATACAAAAAAGAAGTTGAGTAAGGTATATTTTACAAGTTATTAATGTGTTAATTTTTAATTTCACTTAAAAAATGTATTTTTGTAATCATATATTGGAACGTAATTTAAGTTCCTTTTTTTAAATATTATGAAAATAGCAATAGGAAACGACCACGCAGGACCAAAATATAAGTTTGAAATCATTAAAATGCTTGAAAAAAGAGGCGTTGTTGTCGTAAATTACGGCACAGATACTTTTGATAGTGTTGATTATCCTGATTTTGCGCATTCAGTATCTAAAGATGTTAATGACGTTAAGGTGGATTTTGGAATCTTAATTTGCGGTAGCGCAAATGGTGTTTCTATGACGGCCAATAAATACAAAAATGTCCGTGCGGGTTTATGCTGGACTAAAGAAATTGCTGAATTAGCACGTTTACATAATGATGCCAATATTATTAGTATTCCTGCTCGTTACACCTCAATACCGCAAGCTATTGCTATGGTAGAAGTTTTTTTAGATACTAATTTTGAAGAAGGAAGACACCAAAACAGAGTGGATAAAATAGCCTGTAGCTAATGTATTTACTTTTAAAACGTAACTCTCTAAACAAAAAAAGGAGAGTTTACCAAAATAACAATTATTAAAAATTAATATGCTTGTTTTCAAAACAACCTATTTTAAAGATATTAGCTCTTCAGAGTTGTATGAAATTTTGCAATTACGAAGTGCTGTTTTTGTTGTAGAGCAAGATTGTGTATATCAGGATATTGATGGTAAAGACCAAAAAGCAGTACATGTTTTAGGATATAAAAATGAGGTTTTAATAGCTTATGCGCGCTGTTTTAAACCACATGATTATTTTGAAAAATCAAGCGTTGGTCGGATTTTAGTGAAGGAAACCGAACGAAAATTTAAATACGGTAATGCTTTAATGCACCAATGTATAGCTGTTATTAAAACTGAATTTAACGAAACTACAATACAAATATCTGCCCAAACGTATTTAAAAAACTTTTATAAAAATCATGGTTTTAAGCAAGTGGGAAAAGGATATTTAGAAGATGGAATACCACATATAGGAATGCTAAAAGAAAGCTAATTTTTTGTAGTTAAGGTTGGTGTTTTTTAACATACTTCCGGGAGAAAAAAATTTAATTTTTAGATAAACTTCGGGAAATAAAACCTTTATAATGAGTTCCTGTTTTTTTAACAATTGTACTTACAAATAGTTTCCATTAAAACATTATTTTCCACCTGTTAACATTCGCTTAATTTCATTGAGTTTCATTAATGCTTCTATTGGTGTTAAGGTATTAATGTCGGTTTGTAAAATTTCTTCTTTTAAAGATTGTAGTAATGGGTCATCTAAATTAAAAATACTTAATTGCATTTCATTTTGTACCGCATCAAGGTTTTGTTTAATATCTTCGGTAGCGTTAGATTTTTCCATCCTTTTTAAAATTTTATTCGCTTTATTAATTACCATTTGTGGCATTCCTGCCATTTTTGCTACGTGAATTCCAAAACTATGATGGCTTCCGCCTTCAACTAGTTTACGTAAAAATAAAACATTATTTTTGGTTTCTTTTACCGATACATTAAAGTTTTTAATTCGTTTAAAAGTATCGGTCATATCATTTAATTCGTGATAATGTGTAGCAAATAATGTTTTTGCTTTGGTAGGGTGTTCGTGTATGTATTCGCTAATTGCCCATGCTATTGATATGCCGTCGTAAGTACTGGTTCCTCTACCGATTTCATCTAATAAAATTAAACTTCGATCAGAAACATTATTCAAAATAGAAGCGGTTTCATTCATTTCTACCATAAAAGTAGATTCGCCCATAGAAATATTATCACTTGCACCAACTCGGGTAAATATTTTATCTACCAAGCCTATTTTAGCCGCTGTTGCTGGCACAAAACTTCCCATCTGTGCTAACAATACAATTAATGCGGTTTGACGTAGTATTGCCGATTTACCACTCATGTTTGGTCCCGTAATCATAATAATTTGTTGAGTTTTTCTATCTAAAAACACATTATTGGCAATGTATTTTTCTCCTATTGGTAATTGTTTTTCGATAACAGGATGACGCCCATTTTTAATATCTAATTCATACGAGTCATCAATAATTGGTAGTACATAATTATTGCTTTTTGCTAAACTTGCAAACGATGCTAAACAATCTAACTGTGCTATTAAATTTGCATTTTGTTGTACGGGTTTTATGTAGTTGGTCATCCAAAGTATTAGGTCGTTAAAAATTTGTTGTTCTATTACCGCAATTTTTTCTTCGGCACCTAATATTTTAGCTTCGTATTCTTTTAGTTCTTCAGTTATATAGCGTTCTGCGTTTACTAAGGTTTGTTTGCGCACCCAACTTTCAGGAACTTTATTTTTATGTGTATTTCGTACTTCAATATAATATCCGAACACATTGTTAGCTGCTATTTTTAAAGAGCTAATACCTGTCGCTTTGGTTTCTCTTTCTAACATTTTAGCTAAATAGTCTTTTCCTGAAAAAGCTAAACCTCTATATTCGTCTAATGCTTCATGTACACCTTTTGCAATAGCGTTTCCTTTGTTAATATTTACGGGTGCATCTTCATTTAAAGTTGTTTTTATTTTTTCACGTAACAAATCGCATTCTTGTAAATTATCGCCTATAATTTTTAATGCTTCATTTTTACAATTACTTGCTAATACTTTTATTGGTACAATGGCTTCTAATGAGTTTTTAAGTTGAATTATTTCTCGTGGACTCGATTTTTGAGTGGCTACTTTGGAAATTAAGCGTTCCAAATCACCTATTTGTTTTATGTAATTGGTAATTTTATGATGTGTGGTTTCTTCTTGTAAAAAATAGCTAACTACTTGATGGCGTTCTGTAATTTTGGTTACATTTTTAAGGGGTAATGCTAACCATCGTTTAAATAAACGACCGCCCATTGGCGATATTGTTTTATCTATTACGTCTAAAAGTGTTACGGCATTTACTTGTTGCGAACCATATAATTCTAAATTACGAACGGTAAACCTATCCATCCATACATAGTCATCTTCTGCAATACGGTTTACAGCCGTAATATGTGCTAATTTATTGTGTTGCGTTTCTGATAAGTAATATAAAATAGCTCCTGAAGCGATAACACCTTCTTGTAAATGTGCTATTCCAAAACCTTTTAATGACTTGGTTTTAAAGTGATTGTTTAGGGTTTCCTGTGCATAATCTGCTTTAAAAACCCAGTCTTCTAAATAAAAAGTATGGTAATCGTCTCCAAAATATTCTGTAAATAGTTGTTTTTTATTTTTAGGTACTAAAACTTCGCTTGGGTTAAAGTTTTGTAACAATTTATCAATATATTCTTGATTTCCTTGAGCTGTTAAAAATTCACCTGTAGAAACATCTAAAAAAGAGATGCCAATTAGGATTTTTCCAAACTGTAAACTACATAAAAAATTGTTAGTTTTTGATTGTAATACTTCATCGTTTAAAGAAACTCCTGGAGTAATTAACTCGGTAACTCCACGTTTTACAATTCCTTTAGCTTGTTTTGGGTCTTCTAATTGATCACAAATAGCAACTCTAAAACCTGCTTTCACTAATTTTGGCAAATAGGTGTTTACAGAGTGATGCGGAAAACCCGCTAATTCTAATTTACTACCTCCATTATTACGATGTGTAAGTGTTATTCCTAAAACTTGTGCGGCTTTTATTGCGTCTTCACCAAAGGTTTCGTAAAAATCACCGACCCTAAACAGCAACATCGCATCGGGGTATTTATGTTTGATTGCATTATATTGCTTCATTAACGGTGTTACTTTTTGAGTTGCTTTTGCCAAATTAAAAGGTTTTAAGTTTAGGTTGCTAATTTAAGTAAAATGCTTTAATATTTGGAACTATTAAAAAAAATTGTACTTTTGTTATTTGCTAATTATATTTTTTGGCATAATCATTGACATAAATTAATCTGAACCAAAAACACATTTAATCATGAAAAAAATAATATTTACCTTTGTAATTGCAATTACAACAGTATTAAACCTTAACGCACAAGAAGCCTCTAAATCGAAAATCAAAGGCGCTCAAATTGAGTTTGAGCAAAACGTATTAGATTATGGTACTATTGCATATAACTCTGAAGGTAGAAGAGAGTTTGTATTAAAAAATATTGGTGATGCACCTTTGGTAATTGTTAAAGTAAAAGGATCTTGTGGATGTACAGTTCCAACAAAACCAACTGCTCCTATTTTACCTGGAGAAACTGCAATTATTAAAGTAAAATATGCAACAAATAGAGTTGGCCCTTTCAGTAAAACAATAACAGTTACCTCTAATGCGGTAAACACTCCATTAAAAACAATTAGAATTAAAGGAAAAGTTTTAGCGGATACACATTCTGTTTTAGATAAAAAAGAAACTAAAAAAATAGTGCAAACAGCAATGTAGCATTTTTTTAAAAAATAATTAAATACAAAACTCTCCAGAATTAGTTTTTCTGGAGAGTTTTTTGTTTTTTAGAGGGGCTTTAAACATTAATTTTGCCTATTTTAAGGCTCAATTTAAAGGACATTTTTAGTATTGTGTCCCAAATAATTTTGTTATGGGTTTTGTAAAATTTAAACTGTAAAAAACGAAAATTATTGTACTATTATTTTTTTGACTATTGACTTATTTTTAGCCGAAATTTCAATAAAATAAATACCACTACTTAAATTAAAATTTAAACTCGTGTTTTTATTAATGATTACCTTCTTTAGTCGTATTCCTTGTGTAGAAAACACACTAACTTCAGCTTGTTCTTTTATTCCTTTTATATAAACAACTCCAGATGTTGGGTTAGGGTAAATTTGTACATTAAGTGTATTAAACGTTGAAATATTTAAAGGTTGTAACCAATTACTACCAACGTTATTTCCCCAAATATATTCAACTAAATCGGGTTGATCTATAAATGGGTTTCGGTTAAATTGCCAGGTATAAACAACATTGTTTCTATTCATTTCAAAATCATCTGGAGGGTCGTTTCTATGCCATTCTAATAAGGTTGTCAAATCTCCTAATTGACCTGTCGGACTTGTAGTAGGATAACCATTAATTATTGCCAAACCGTTAAACCGAACTGCCATATATAACACACTTCGTGCAACATCTCCTTTAAAACTTCCTATATTACCTGTTGGTCCATCATATTGGGTAGAGCCATAATTTTTATTACCTCTAGAGCTATTTTCTGGTCCATCTGTTGCTCTTAAAGCGTGTGCATCAGAATTCCCGTGACGAAGCGAATCCGCGTTGGTTGTCCAAAAAACAGCTTTACCATCAGCAATATCATCCATATCTATATCAAAAAATCCTCCTCGAGACCTCGGATAAGTATGCTCTCTATTCCATTTCCCTGTGCTATTGGATCCTGTTTGTAAGTCTAACTTTGGGCGTCCTTGTTCTGTGTAAAGTAACCAAACTTGGTTGCTGTTTTCTGGGTTTTGATCGGCTTCTTTTAAAATATCAAATACATCAGCATAAGTTTGTGCTCTTACAATACTTGGGTTCGCAATAATATCTTGTAATGCTTGTTTTAATTCTGCGTCAGACAAACCATTTAAACTATCGTAATATCCTGTAGGTTGTGTGCTTGAAACGACACCATACGTTGGGTTTACTGGTGTTCCCCATAAAGCTACTACAAAGTCGTTATCAATAATTCTAATTTCAACATTATTGTTTGACAGAATAATAGGTTCTACTAAACCTTGTAGTATAACTTTTAATATTTCATCACCTTCATCATCAGAATCATCTATCAAAGTTATGGTTGTTGTTACTGTGTTTTGTCCGTTAGGAATTGTTAATGAAAGGTTGCCTGTAAAATCAGAAGTATTAAAGTTCCCGTTACTTAAGGTGATGTTAAGGTTTAAATCGGAGGTTACATTTGCATCTGTGGTAAAAACAATATCTAATGCTTCTCCTTCATTATATTGAGGTTGAGCTATTGTTATGGTAACTCCGTTTAAAACAATACCACTACCATCATTCATTTGCCTTGGTGTTGGTGTGCCTACAAAATAACCACCACTATTATCTCTTTGGATAGATTCTGATGTTTTATTTCCATTTTCATTTTCATTAATTTGCACAGAAACTCCTAAAAGCCCCATCAGTACGTTGTCGTCTGCATCACTAGTGTCATAAACTATTGCATCAATTAAGTTAGTTTGTGTTGCTAAAGTTCCGTCAGGGAAATCAGAAAGACTCGCTTGATAAACCCCAATTGCATCTGCTCCGTTTTGAATTATACTTACAGGCATTAAATGTTGTGGAAACGGAACAACAGAAGCACTTCCTATTAATAGCAAACCATTTATGTCTGTTGTTAAACCCATTAAGTCTATGGTAAAATAACTGCTATCCATTCCGCTAGCAGAACCATTAAATAAAACAACAATATAACCATCTAAAGAAAAATTTGGAGTATCGGATTTTAATTCAATTAACTCTAATGTGTCTACACCTGAAGTATCTACGTCTAATTCGTTAATTACAATTTGACTCAATACTATTTGATTGAATAAAAAAATTGATAATAAAAGAGTTATTTTTTTCATTTTTACCTAAGGTTTTTTGCAAATATAACAATCAAAAAAGTTAATTGTCGTTTTTTTAAAATTAAAACTTAAGTAGCTTCTTGTTAAGAATATAACAACAACTAAACTATCATAAGTACATCCAAAAAACGATAAATGCAATCATAAGGGTTGCTAAAACTACACCTCTTGCTTTATATTCTAAATCTTTTTTTAATAAATAAAAAAACGTGCCTAATATAGGTGTTGATCCTAGTGCTAATAACATCCAAAAACGCCCACCATTTTTAAAGAGATAAAAAGTACTTATAAATGTAGTTCCTTTTGCATTAGCAATAATATAGATGCAAATTGCTATTCCAATTACAGCGGTTAATAAGCCTAATATAAATCCTATTAAAATTTCTTTTTTAATCTTCAAAACTCCATGTATTTAAGTGTTGTATAAAATGATGTGCGGTTAAATCAAACTGAACAGGAACAATGGTTGCATATCCGTTATTTAATGCATGAATATCGGTATCATCTCCTTTGTCTAAATTTTTAAATGTACCTGTTAGCCAGTAATATTCTTTACCTTGTGGGTTCGTTCTTTTGTCAAATTCTTCAATCCAATTAGATTTTGCTTGTCGGCAAATTTTAACTCCTTTTATTTCATCTTTCGGAAAATTTACATTGAGTACAATACCTTCTGGTAAACCGTTTTTTAACACCTTTTTAGCAATGTTTTTAATATGTTTTTTAAGGTGTTTAAAGCTTGCATTCCAACTATGGTCTGATAATGAAAACCCGATAGACGGTATTCCTTCAATACCTGCTTCAATAGCAGCGCTCATGGTTCCCGAATATAAGACATTAATAGCTGAATTGGATCCGTGATTAATACCCGAAACACATAAGTCGGGTTTTCTATTTAAAATTTCATTTACAGCTAATTTTACACAATCGGCAGGAGTTCCTGAACAACTGTATTCAATTTGAGGCCCATTATTTAACGTCAACGCTTCAATATGCAATGTAGAATCTAACGTAATTGCATGTCCCATTCCGCTTTGCGGACTATCGGGCGCAACTACAAAAACATCACCTAACTCATTCATTACTTCTATTAAAGTTCTAATACCAGGTGCTGTTATGCCATCATCATTGGTAATTAATATTAACGGTCTATCGTTCATTTATATATATATATTTAGGGCTGCTAAAGTACAAAAATAGTGTAAATTAGCATCGTTATTTATCGCTAAGAAAAAATATATTCGTAAAACTCGACTTTGGTACGTTTTTTTCAGTAAATTGAGCTATTAATAATTTCTTACCCCAAAAACAGAAATAAATGAAGAATTTTAAAATAATAACCTTAGTTTTTGTAATTGCCATTTCCTCATGCAGTTTCACTACAAAAACATTCGAAAACCCTGATGAAGATAAGTTATTAATCGATTTGATAACCTATGTGTTAGAAAGAGGACATTACAATCCTAAAACAATTAATGACGATTTTTCAAAACATGTTTTTAATAATTTTATAGAAGAATTAGATCCTTTAAAACGATATTTTTATGCGTCTGACATTAAAGAGTTTGAAAAATATAAAACAAAAATAGATGACCAAATAATTAATAAAGAAATTACCTTTTTTAATATTGTATATAGTAGATTGATACGTAGGTTGGAAGAAACTCAAAAATTATCATTAGCGATTTTAGAGCAACCTTTTGATTATAAAAAAGACGAAACAATTGATCTTGATTATGAGAAACGAAGCTATGTACAAAACAAACGAGAAATGAAAAATCGTTGGCGAAAACAATTAAAACTATCAACTATTGGTTCTTATAATGATAAATTAACTCCTTCTGAAACCAAAACAGATTCGTTAACGGTTTCTAAAAAACCCCTATCTAAAGTAGCGGCAGAAAAAGAAGCACGTTTAAAAACAAAAGAAAATTTGAAGGAAATGCATGAGTTTATAAACGATTTAGAACGTAAAGATTATTTTACCATCTACATTAACGCAATAGTGTCCGAGTTTGACCCTCATACTTTTTATTTTGCACCAAGAGATAAAGAACGTTTTGACCAAAGCATGTCAGGTAAACTAGAAGGTATTGGCGCTCGATTACAAAAGAAAAATAATGAAATAAAAATAATGTCATTAATTTCAGGCGGACCAGCATGGAGAGGACAACAACTAGAAGTAGGCGATATAATTACAGCAGTTAGGCAAGAAAACGAAACAGAATCTACAAGCATTTTAGGTGTTCGTATCGATAATGCTGTAAAACTGATAAAAGGGCCAAAAGGAACAAATGTATATTTAACTATAAAAAAAATAGATGGTTCTCTATCAGAAATTGTAATAGAAAGAGATATTGTAGCGTTAGAGGAAACCTACGTAAAAACTGCTTTAATAAAAAATAATGGTCGAAAATTTGGATTAATAAATCTACCTAAATTTTATATTGATTTTAAAGATTATAAAGAAAGTAGAAACGCCGCATCGGACGTTAAAAAAGAAATTATTAGACTTAAAAAAGCAGAAATAGAAGGCTTAATTATCGATTTAAGAGGTAACGGTGGAGGATCTTTACAAACAGTTGTAGACATGGCAGGGTTATTTATAAAAGATGGACCTATTGTACAAATAAAAACTGCGGGAGAAAATAAAAAAGTATTAAAAGATACCGATAAAAATATATTTTGGGATGGACCATTAGTAATTTTGGTTAATGAATTATCAGCATCAGCATCAGAAATTTTAGCCGCCGCTTTACAAGATTATAAACGAGCAATAATTATAGGTAGTAAACAAACTTATGGCAAAGGAACTGTGCAAAATATAGTCGATTTAAATCAATTTATACGCAACAATAATAAAGATGTAGGCGCTTTAAAAATGACGACACAAAAGTATTACCGTATAAATGGAGGGTCTACTCAATTAGAAGGTGTAAAAAGTGATGTTGTTGTGGTAGATAGATATAGCTTTATTGATATTGGCGAAAAAGATCAAGAAAATCCATTGCCGTGGGATAAAATAAGTCCTGCAAATTATAAAGTTTGGAATGGTTTTATAAATTATGAAGAAACGATAATAAATAGCACAAAACGCATGCAAAATAATTCGCAATTAAAATTAATTGAACAACAAGCAAAATGGTATAAAAAACAATCAGATGACAATATAGTATCTTTAAATTACCAAAACTATATAGCCGAATATAAATTAATTGAAAAAGCATCTGAAAAATTTGACGCTTTAAAAGAGTATAAAAACAATTTAGTAATAAAGCCTTTACCATACGAACAAAAACTAATGGAAAAAGATAGTGTTTTAGCAAAAAAACGGAATACGTGGCACGAGTATTTAACTAAAGATGTATATATCGATGAAGCTATAAATATATTGGAAGATTTACAATTAAACAACGATAATAAAAAATATAAATTAGCGCTTAAAAACTAAAAACAATAGCTCTTTTTATGATAAAAAAAACGCTATGAGTAATCAAAAACCAACATCGTTAACAGGTATTGCGCTCCAAAAATTTAAAAAAGATTTTTGGGGCGTTTTAAGTTTTTGGTATATTGTATTGTGTGGGTTTGTCGCTGTTTTTGCGTATGTGTTAGCACCAGATACTTCTCAAAACGCAAACCAAATGCACATTTCAATTCACTCAAAATCACCAGGATTTACGGTTAAAATGCTTACAATACCACAAAAAAGTACCGTATCGCAAACTTTTATAAATAAACTTTTTTTTGGAACAGAAACATTAGATACTGAAGTTCCTATCGCTAATTATAAAATAGAAGATAACTTATTAATCGTTACACCATATTCCGAATTAAAAACAGTAGCATTCACAAAAACGTATCCATTATCAGCTTTTAAAAATAGTACAAGCATCTCAAATGTAGTTTTAGAAAATATTAACCAAAAAACCTTTTATTTAGGTACCGACAAATATGGTAGAGATTTATTAAGTAGAGTATTAGTAGGCACTCGCATATCGTATGCTATAGGTTTTGTAGCGGTTTTAATTTCATTAATAATTGGTATTTTTTTTGGAGGCATAGCAGGATATTATGGCGGTAAAATAGATGCTATAATTATGTGGGTTATTAATATTGCGTGGTCTATACCTACATTACTATTGGTAATTGCCATCACTTTAGCGTTAGGAAAAGGGTATTGGCAAGTATTTATTGCAGTAGGTTTAACCATGTGGGTAGAAGTAGCACGCGTAGTGCGTGGGCAAATATTAAGTGTAAAAAAAGAACAATACGTAACTGCTGCAAAAGCATTAGGCTTTTCGGATTTCCGAATTATTTTTAAGCATATATTACCTAATATTTTAGCGCCCGTAATTGTAATTTCAGCAGCGAACTTTGCCGCAGCAATTTTAATAGAAAGCGGATTAAGTTTTTTAGGTATTGGCGCACAGCCTCCAACTCCTAGTTGGGGCGCAATGATAAAGGATCATTATTCATACATTATTTTAGGAAAACCTTATTTGGCAATTATACCAGGTTTAGCAATTATGAGTTTAGTAATGGCATTTATGCTTATTGGTAATGCTTTGCGTGATGCACTTGATGTTAAAAAGTAATAATACCAACAAATTAGTAAATAAAAAAGAGGTTTTGTAAATTTAGTACTAAACCTTTTATTTGGCACGAAATTTTCGTTTTTTCACAATATTTTTTATAATAATTTCCACTCGTCTATCATATTCGGCACCTTTGTTTAAAGGTACTAAATGTCGCATACCTCTATATCGCATACGCTCTTTAGCAATACCTTTACGGCGCAAATACATATATACCGCTTTTGCTCTTGCTTTTGATAGGTTTTGTTTTTTTGTTTTACGATTAATGGCATCTCTGCCAAAACGAGTGCAACATACGTGTCCTTGTATTTCTATATATAAATCGGGTCTGTCGGTTAAAACTTTAGCGAGTTCTTTTAAATGTGGAAAAGATTTTTTAGAAAACCATGCATATCCTTCTTGAAAGTGTAAATTCTCTAAAACATAACGATCGCCTATATTTATAGGTTCTATTATTTTATGTTTTATTAAGGTTTCGTTTACTTTCGGTATTATTGTAGTAATATCAATAGTTACTTTTCGGTTTAATCCTCTAACAACATCCGTTTCTACTTCATTAAATTTTTTAATAATTACTTCGCCTTTTCCTTTTACTATTTTAAATTTTTCTTTGTTTATACCAATACTTAGTAAATATGTTTTTACACTTTTTGCCCGTTTACGAGATAAAACTAAGTTAGATGCTAACGAGCCTCTATCATCTGTATATCCATACAAAGTGATTTTTAATATTTTTTCTTTTCCTAATGTTTTTATAAATTTGGAAATCGTTTTTTTT
>CAZWNY010000031.1:0-22816 GCA_964635575.1 uncultured Kordia sp.
TTCATCACAATTGAAACCTATTTTTTCACCAGAAAAAGTAGTTTCTAAAAATATTTAATTTGGCAGGTCTCCTGACTTGCATCTTACTGTTTCCTTCCCGTTTTGTAAAAAACAGTGGTTAAAGTTTACAGTAATTGCCTTTCGGCTAAAGCTTACAGTTGCTGGGACAGTTTAAGAGTTTCACTTAATTCCCTTTTCATTTTTAGTTGACTAATTTCAACATTAAAAACCAAATATAGTGCGAAAGTAAACTATTTTTTTAACATTTGCATTATGGTAATAAAAAAACATTTACGATGAAAAAAGCAGTTTTTAATTGGAGCGGAGGAAAAGATAGTGCTTTAGCATTACATTATATTTTACAAGAAAAAAAATATGAGATACAAACGCTACTTACATCAATAAACGGAACAAATAATAGAGTTTCGATGCACGGAGTACGAGCAGAATTGTTGCGCCGACAAGCAAAAGTACTTAACTTACCTTTGCAAGAGTTACATTTGCCAGAAAACCCTACAATGGAAATTTATAACAAGCTATTAACCGAAACCAATAACAAGCTAAAAGCAAAAAAAATTACGCACAGTATTTTTGGTGATATTTTTTTAGAAGATTTAAAAATATATAGGGAGCAACAGTTAAAAAAAGTAGGGTTACAAGCGCATTTTCCGCTTTGGAAAAGAAATACTAAAGAATTAGTACATGAGTTTATTGATTTAGGTTTCAAAACCATTGTAGTTTGCACTAAGGCAAATGTTTTAGGGAAAGAATTTGTAGGAGAAATTATAACTAAAGATTTTTTAAAAGAATTGCCTAAAAACGTAGATCCTTGCGGCGAAAATGGAGAATTTCATACCTTTGTTTTTGATGCTCCCATATTTAAAAACCCTATTAATTTTAGTATTGGAGAAAAAGTATATAAAACATATGAAGCTCCAAAGAAAAAAGAAGATACTTGTTTTTCAAGTACTCCAAATACCGCAGAAATGGGATTTCATTTTTGCGATTTAATTCCAAAATAAAGCTTAAAAAATCAACTATTATTTTAATAAAGTAACATGAAAAAAATAATTTTAACGACACTATTGGTTACTTTATTAGTAAGTTGTAAAAAAAACAATGCTATTAATGATACCGTTATTTTAAAAACAATAGCTACACTAGAAACTCCAAAGTATGCAACAGGTTTTAGTGCAGAAGTTTTTACTACTTATACAATTATCAATTTAAAAAAACCATATCCAAACGCTACAAAAGGTTTTACGTATTTATTACTAAATAAAGGAACTGAAATTCCAAAAAACACTAAATACGATCAATTAGTATATGTGCCTATCGATAAAATTGTAGTTACCTCTACAACACATATTCCTGCATTAGAAGAATTAAATGTACTCGATAAATTAATAGGTTTTCCTAACACAAAATACATATCATCAAAAAAAGCAAGAATTTTAATTAATGAAGGAAAAATTAAAGAACTTGGTAAAAATGAAAATATTAATACCGAAATATTAATAGACATTAAACCTAATATGGTTATGGGTTTTGGTGTAAACGGCGATAGTAAAACGTTTAGCAATATTCAAAAAGCAGGAATACCCGTTTTGTACAATGGTGAATGGATTGAACAACACGCCTTAGGACGTGCAGAATGGATTAAATTTTTTGGATATTTATTTAAAAAAGAAAAACAAGCAAATACTATTTTTAATCATATAGAAACAGAATATTTAAACGCAAAAGCATTAGCAGAAACTGCAAAAATAAAACCTACCGTTTTATTAGGGTCAATGTTTAAAGATACTTGGTTTGTGCCTTACGGAAACTCTTGGGCATCACAATTTATTTCCGATGCAAACGGAAATTATTTATGGAAAAATACAAGCGGAAAAGGAAGTATTTCCTTAAACTTAGAGTCAATTTTAGATGTCGCACAACACGCTAACTATTGGATTACCGTAGGTAACTACAAAACAAAGTCCGAACTATTAGCAAATAATCAACACTATCAACAGTTTGATGTTTTTAATAATAATAATATTTATATAGCTAATAAAACAGGAGAAACAGGTGGGTTACTCTTCTTCGAAAAAGCACCTACTCGCCCCGATTTAATATTGAAAGATTTAATAAAAATATTTCATCCAGAATTATTACCCAATTACAATTTGTATTTTTACCAAAAATTAAATTAATTGCAATCCGAAAAATCATATATAAACACATTTATAATACTCACTATTTTAGTGTTTGTGATTTTTATGATTAATATTTCACTAGGTTCAGTTTCCATACCTTTAAAATCAATTTTCAACACACTTATTGGAGGCGAAACTATAAAAAACTCTTGGCGATATATTATTTTAGACTATCGTTTACCAAAAGCAATAACAGCAGTAATTGTAGGTTCAGGACTAGGAATTTCAGGATTATTAATGCAAACTTTATTCAGAAACCCATTAGCAGGACCTTATGTTTTAGGATTAAGCTCAGGCGCTAGTTTAGGAGTTGCAATCGTTATTTTAGGAAGCTCTATTTTTGGAGGAAGTATTGCGGGCTTATTAATTTCTAAATGG
Organism: uncultured Kordia sp.; assembly: GCA_964635575.1. Taxonomy (GTDB): domain Bacteria; phylum Bacteroidota; class Bacteroidia; order Flavobacteriales; family Flavobacteriaceae. Next base: position 2,580 of record CAZWNY010000031.1, read on the forward strand.
AGTTTGGTAATTGCATCAAGTTTAGGAAGTTTACTCGTTTTACTTGCTGTTATACTAATGAGTATGCGTATAAAAAACACCATGGCCATTTTAATTATTGGTCTTATGTTTGCTAGTGTTACAGGTGCAATTGTAAGTGTATTGTCCTATTTTTCTACAGCAGAAGACTTACAGCGTTATTTGTTTTGGGGTTTTGGTAGTTTAGGCGATTTACCTTGGGTGCAAATAAAAATACTTACCCTTTTATTCTCCATAGGAATCGTATTAACCATTGCATCAATAAAAGCATTAAACGCATTATTATTAGGTGATAATTACGCACGAAGTTTAGGAATAAATTTAAAAAAACATCGCTTTATAATTATTTTAGCCACCAGTATTTTAGCAGGAAGCATTACTGCTTTTGTAGGTCCTATTGCTTTTGTAGGTCTTGCTGTGCCGCATTTAACAAAGTTAATTTTTAACACCTCAAATCATAAAATAATTGTTCCAGCAGTATTAATATCAGGAGCAATATTAATGCTAATTTGCGATAGTATTGCACAACTGCCAAGCAGTCAATATACGTTGCCTATAAACGCAGTAACCTCATTAATTGGAGCGCCTGTTGTAATTTGGTTATTAGTTAGAAAAAGAAAATTGTTTGTATAATAAAGTAATATTGAAATATTAAAAAATTGAATAAAAAACCAAAACATATTGTATTAAAAACCGAAAATCTTTCAATAGGATATACCTCCAAAAAAGGAAATTTTGTAGTAGCAAATAATATTAACTTTGAATTAAAAAAAGGAAGTTTAGTTGGGTTGGTTGGAGCAAATGGCATAGGAAAATCTACATTATTAAAAACCATAACGCAACAACAAAAAGCGTTGTCAGGAGCTATTTATATTAATAACAAAGAACTTAAAAAACTGAAATCAATTGATTTAGCACAGCAATTAAGTGTCGTTTTTACTGAAGATGTATCAAACACCAACTTATCCGTACAAGAACTTATAGCTTTAGGTAGGCAGCCGTACACCAATTGGTTGGGTACACTTACAAATATCGATAAACAGAAAACAAAAGAAGCAATTAAACAAATAAAAATTGAACATCTTACCCATAAAAAATGTTATGAATTAAGCGATGGTCAATTACAAAAAGTAATGCTTGCAAGAGCACTAGCACAAGATACGTCATTAATTATTTTAGATGAACCAACAACACATTTAGACTTATACCATAAAGTTTCGGTATTAAAACTATTACAAAAATTAGCCGAACACACACAAAAAACCATTCTATTTTCTACTCACGAAATTAATGTAGCACTTACACTATGTAATCAATTAATTGTAATGCAACCAAAACGTACTCTTTTCGGAACACCAGATGAGTTAATTAAACAAAACGCTTTTGATACTTTATTCCCTGAAGATTTAGTTTATTTTGACTCCAAAACAACATCTTTTAAAATTAAATAATTAAAAGTTGATATTAAAAAGAAGATATACCTTATCTTTAAATCTTTATAACATAATTATTATTGCAAACATGAACGAAACCATACTTATTTTAATAACCAGTATTTTATTTTTAATTATTGGTTTTTTTATCGGAAAATACGTTAGTAAACTACAAAACACGAGTAGTTTAAATACGGTGTCCGAACAAAATAATGCCCTAAAAATACAATTAGAAACGGTTCAAAAAAATAAACTAGCAACTGCTCAAAAACAAGAAGAAATGTACGGTTTGCAAATAAATAATTTAAAAGAACAGTTAGAAGTTTTCCAAAAAGATAGTAAATTTTTAAGAATTAAAAAAGAAGAAATTACCATTGAACTGACAAAACTAGAGGCTGATTATAATAATTTACAAGAAAAAAATAATACCCAAAAAGAAGAAGTAGAAAAACTACAAGAAAAATTTGCCATTCAATTTGAAAATTTAGCAAATAAAATTTTAGACGAAAAAAGCAATAAATTTACCGAACTAAACAAAGAAAATATTAAAAGTATCTTAACACCATTACAAGATAAAATAATACATTTTGAAAAAAAAATAGAAGACACACATAAAGAAAGTATTGGTCAGCACGCAAGTTTAAAAGAACAAATTTTAGGGCTAAAAGACCTAAACCAACAAATGAGTAAAGAAACTATCAACTTAACCAAAGCATTAAAAGGAGATAGTAAAACACAAGGAAATTGGGGTGAATTAGTGTTAGAACGAGTATTGGAAAAATCAGGTTTAGAAAAAGATAGAGAATATTTTGTACAACAAAATTTTGTTACAGAACAAGGAAACAGAGTGCTTCCAGATGTAGTTATACATTTGCCTGACAATAAAAAAATGATAATCGACTCCAAAGTATCATTAACACATTATGAACGATACGCAAACGAAGAAGATGATGTTCTGCAGAAACAATATTTAAAAGAACACATAAATTCTATAAAGCGACACGTAGAGCAATTGGGTGATAAAAATTATCATGATATTTATAAAATTGAAAGTCCCGATTTTGTATTACTTTTTATCCCAATTGAACCTGCTTTTGCAATTGCTTTAAATGAAGATAATAGCTTGTATAATAAAGCATTTGAACGTAATATTATAATTGTAACTCCTACAACATTATTAGCAACCTTACGCACCATAGACACGATGTGGAATAATGAAAAACAACAAAAAAACGCCATTGAAATTGCACGTCAAGCAGGTGCTTTATACGATAAATTTCACAATCTAATGACCGATTTAACTGCGGTAGGTAAAGACATGGATAAAGCAAAAATTAATTATGCTTCTGCTATGAATAAATTATTTGAAGGTCGTGGTAACTTAATTAATTCAGTTGAAAAAATTAAAAAATTAGGAGCAAAAGCAAAAAAATCTTTACCCGAAAACTTGGTGGAAAGAGCCATTGAAAACGAGTAGCACTTTGTATTTGATATCTTATGAGTTTATCTTTTATGTTTTGTCGATCAACAATGACTCTTAATGCGTTTTCTTAAGTTTTTTTAGTAAAACTAAATGGTTTCTTATAAAAAAGAAATATCTTGCAAAATTAAGGATATATTGTAAATAATATCTAAAGAAATTATGAGCTATTTTAAAACACTAAAAACAACTATTAATCAGGCAATTGAGTCTAGTAAAAAAAGATTTAATTTTGAAAACATTAGCTATCTTCCAAGGTGGTTAATATTATTGTTTGATATTGCAATTTGCTTTGTTGCTTTAATTTTAACAGACTATATTGTTTCCAATGTATCAGGCAAATTATATAATATCTTTGATTTTAATAAAGCTGACTTAGCAATCATTTTTACTAATGTATTTTTCTTTTTAATGTTACGAACCTATGCAGGTTTAATAAGACATTCTACATTTATAGATGCGATAAAATTCTTTTTAGCATCATCAGCAACCTTTATTAGTTTATTGCTAATTAACTTGGGAGTAGAATATTTAAACGACCAAAGTTTTATTGCATTATCTAAATTAGTCATCTATTTTAGTATCTCTTTTTCTTTTTTATTTTTATTTAGAGTTTTAGTAAAGCAAGCATACGAAGCATTTTTTACAAGCACTAACGGAAAGATACAAAAAGCATTAATTTTTGGAGATGGAGACAATGCAATAGCGGTAGCAAACGCATTAAAGTCTGAACGACCGTTACGTTTTAGAGTAGTAGGTTTTGCAACATCGGGAACTAAAAATCAAAGCAAACAAATATTAGGATTACCAATAGTATCTTCTAGTAAAAGTATAACCGTATTAATGAGAGTGTTAGGAGCAAACTCATTAATATTAGCCGATAAAAACCTATCTAGAGAAGATAAATTAACTATGGTAGATGACTGTTTAGAATCTAATTTGCAAATACTCAGCGCACCTTTAGTTTCTAATTTAAAAGATGATGAAAAAACAGCAAGCCAAATTAAAAATATTCAAATAGAAGACTTACTGGAACGAGATCCTATTGTTTTAGATAATAAACTAATTACAAAAGATTTATTTCAAAAAACAGTAATTGTAACAGGAGGAGCAGGATCGATAGGAAGTGAAATTATTAGGCAAATTGGTAATTACCAGGTTAAAAAGATAATCATTATCGATCAAGCAGAAACACCATTGTATCAAATTCAAAATGAAATTAAACAAAAATTCCCAAACCTAGACTTCGATCCAATAATTGCAGATATTACTAATTACGATAAGTTAGAAAAAATATTTTCGAACTATAAACCAGATATTGTATATCATGCAGCGGCATATAAACACGTTCCGTTAATGGAAGAAAATCCGTCAGAAGCAATATTTGTAAATGTAAAAGGAACAAAAGTGTTAGCAGATTTAGCACTAAAATACGATGTAGAAAAATTTGTAATGATATCTACCGACAAAGCAGTAAACCCGAGCAATGTAATGGGAGCATCTAAACGTATTGCAGAAATGTATGTACAAGCACTTCATTATTTTTCAAAACAATCTGCCAATTTAAAAACCAATTTCATAACCACACGTTTCGGAAATGTATTAGGCTCAAATGGTTCAGTAGTTCCTTTATTCAAAAAACAAATAAAAGAAGGCGGTCCGTTAACCATAACGCACCCAGATATTATTCGATATTTTATGACCATTCCAGAAGCATGTCAGTTGGTATTGGAAGCAGCTGCAATGGGAAATGGAGGAGAAATATATATATTTGATATGGGTAAACCTGTAAAAATCATTGATTTAGCGATGAAAATTATCAAATTATCTGGTTTTGTGCCATACAATGATATTGACATTAAAATAATAGGTTTACGCCCAGGAGAAAAACTATACGAAGAATTGTTGAACGATAAATCGACAACCTTACCTACCTATCATGAAAAAATTATGATTGCTCAAGTAGAACAAAATGATTATAATAAATTAAATGAAGAAATATCAGTATTGATAGATTATGCAAACAGAACAGACAACCATAAAACGGTAGGTCAAATGAAAGTAATTGTGCCAGAATTTAAAAGTTTAAACTCTAAATATGAAAAATTAGATGTTGCATATCCATCACAAAAAATAATAAAATAATTAATGAAGGTAACAGTAATAGGAACAGGTTACGTAGGTTTAGTAACAGGAACTTGTTTAGCAGAAACAGGAAATGAAGTATTATGTGTAGATATTGATGCACAAAAAGTAGCCACTATGCAATGCGGTAATGTGCCAATTTATGAGCCGAATTTAAACGTATTGTTTCAACGAAACATAAAAGAAAACCGCCTACAATTTACAACATCATTACAAAAAGGATTAGACTTTGGTGATGTACTATTTTTAGCATTACCAACCCCAGAAGACGAAGACGGTTCAGCCGATTTGTCTTATGTGTTAGAAGTAGCAGAACAAATAGGAAAATTAATAACATCCTACAAAGTAATTGTAGACAAAAGTACCGTTCCAGTTGGTACATCCGAAAAAGTTACTGCAATCATCGCAAAAAATACTACGGTAAATTTTGACGTAGTATCTAATCCAGAATTTTTAAGAGAAGGTTTTGCAGTAAATGATTTTTTAAATCCCGAACGTATTATAATTGGTTCTAGTTCAAAAAAAGCAATTGAGTTAATGAAAAGACTATATAGCCCGTTTGTCCGATCAGGGAATCCAATACTAATTATGGACGAAAAATCGGCAGAATTAACAAAATATGCATCAAACGCATTTTTAGCAACCAAAATTACGTTTATGAACGAAATTGCTAATTTTTGCGAAAAAGTAGGCGCCGATGTTGATAAAGTTCGTATTGGTATGGGAACCGATTCACGTATTGGTAAACGTTTTTTATTTCCAGGCATTGGTTACGGAGGTTCTTGCTTTCCAAAAGACGTAAAAGCATTACGAAAAGCAGGGAAAGATGTTAATTATAATTTTGAAATATTAGATGCCGTTATAGCTGTAAATAACGTGCAAAAAACCATATTAATACCAAGAATAACTTCCTTTTTTAACAATAATTTAAAAGGAAAAACCATAGCTATTTGGGGTTTAGCATTTAAACCAGAAACAGACGATATTAGAGAAGCACCATCATTATACATGATAGACAAACTGTTGAGTAGCGGAGTAAATATTCAAGTATTTGACCCAGAAGCAATGCCAAACGTAAAAGAAAAATACGGTAATAAGATTACATACGCAACCAATATGTATGAAGTGTTAAATAACGCAGATGCATTAATTATTAGCACTGAATGGAGTATTTTTAGAACTCCAGATTTTAGTAAACTTAAAGAAAAACTAACTAATGCAGTAATTTTTGATGGGCGTAATTTATACGATATTGTTGAGATGGATAAAGAAAATATTAAATATTTTTCAATAGGAAGAAACTAATAAAGCAATGCAAAAAAGAATTTTAATAACAGGAGCAGCAGGTTTTTTAGGAAGTCATTTATGTGATAAATTTATTGAAAAAAATTATCATGTAATTGCAATGGACAACCTAATTACAGGAGATTTAAAAAACATAGCGCATCTTTTTAAGTTAGAAAACTTTGAATTTTATCATCATGACGTAACCAAATTTGTATATGTGCCAGGTAAGTTAGATTATATTTTACATTTTGCATCACCTGCAAGTCCAATAGATTATTTAAAAATACCAATACAAACCTTAAAAGTAGGCTCTTTAGGTACACATAATTTATTAGGATTAGCAAAAGAAAAAAAAGCACGTATTTTAATAGCATCAACTTCCGAAATTTATGGAGACCCTTTAGTGCATCCACAAACAGAAGACTATTACGGAAACGTAAACACCATTGGTCCGCGTGGAGTCTATGATGAAGCAAAACGTTTTCAAGAGTCGATAACTATGGCGTATCATACCTTTCATGGGCTAGAAACTCGTATTGTACGAATATTTAATACGTACGGACCACGTATGCGACTTAATGACGGTCGTGTAATACCCGCATTTATTGGTCAAGCATTACGTGGCGAAGATTTAACCGTTTTTGGAAACGGTAAACAAACACGGTCTTTCTGTTATGTATCTGACCAAGTAGATGGTATTTATAAATTATTGTTGAGTAATTATCATTTACCTGTAAACATCGGTAATCCACACGAAATAACAATTGGCGATTTTGCAGAAGAAATTATGCGATTAACTAATACAAAACAAAAAGTAATTTATAAAAACCTACCACAAAATGACCCTTTACAACGTCAACCAGATATTACTTTAGCAAAAAAAATATTAGATTGGGAACCAAAAATTAATCGCGCAGAAGGAATGGAAATTACATTAACCTATTTTAAAAACTTACCAGAGGAAGAACTTTTTAAAAAAGAACATAAAAATTTTGAAAATCATACACTAAAGTACTAATTCACTTCGTTATAAAAATGAAGTAAACAAAAACGAATGAACAATAAAACAAGAAGGTATTCAGGATATATACGCCCAATATTATATGCGATAGATGTCAGTTTAATTATTCTGTTTATTATTTTTCTTCACCCAGGAAGATCAAATTCAGTATTATTTCATGCATTTTTAATTGTAGGGTGGTTAGTTAGCTCATTTTTTACACAATATTATAACATATATCGTTTTACAAATCCGGTAAAAATACTAAATATAGCGTCTCGACAGTATTTATTATATGCGTTTATCTATTTTTCATATTTTAGCTTCGGACCTACGACATTACAACTTCCAAAATCGATTTATTATATAGCAACGTTGTTTTTAATACTATTGGTTATGAAGTTTTTAGTATATAATATACTAAAAAAATATCGACTAAAAGGAGGTAATAGGCGAAATACAATTATAATAGGTAACAATAAATCAACCCAAGATTTAGCAAATTTTTTTTTAAAACAATCTATTTATGGCTATAATTATTTAGGTTTTTTTACCGATAAAAAAACAACAGAAAAACTAGGAACATTTTCCGATTGTTTTTCATTTATAGAAGCCAATAACATAGACGATATATATTGCTCCATTAGTGAGTTTCAAAAAAAAGAAGTACAAAAACTCATTAAGTATGCAAATGTAAAATTTAAAACCTTAAAATTTATACCAGACTCTAATCAAATTTTAGCAACAAATTTTGAAATAGATTATTATGATTATTTTCCAGTTCTTAAAATGAACGAATTAGCACTAAGTAATCCCGTTAATCGATTGTTTAAACGTATTTTTGATATTGTTTTTTCTTTAATAGTTATTTTTGCAATACTAAGTTGGATAATTCCTTTATTATATGTTTTAATTAAAATAGAATCAAGAGGGAATGTTTTTTATATACAAAAACGCAACGGATTAGACTATAAAAAATTTAATTGTTACAAATTTAGAACCTTAAATAAAAATCAAGAAAACACAAAGCATATCAAAAAAAATGATAATCGAGTAACTAAAATTGGTGCTTTTTTACGAAAAACAAGTATAGATGAATTACCGCAATTTTTTAATGTTTTAAAAGGCAATATGTCCGTTGTTGGTCCACGACCGCACATGTTGGCGTATAATAAAGCGTATGCAGAGCAAGTTGATAATGTGCAACTAATGGCGCGTCATTTAATAATTCCAGGAATTACAGGTTTAGCACAAGTACGTGGTTATAGAGGAGAAATAAAATCGGATGCAGATATTTTGGGTCGTGTAAAACTCGATTTATTTTACATTAATAATTGGTCGGTTTTTTTGGATTTAAAAATTATTTTACAAACCATAATTAACGCCTTTAAAAACGATAAAAAGGCATATTAACTTAGCTACAATTTTTCTAGTTCTTTTATAAAATGATTAAATTGAGTAGTTAAATTAAATTCAGAAACTGAAGTATGTATGAGAGTTTCTTTTTTAGGTAACATAATATTATTTTCACTAAATTGTTTAATAAAATTATTTAAACCATCATAATTTAAAGAATTTATAGTGTATCCTAATTTATGTTTTTGCACCAATTCATTTCCTTCTCCATCAGAAAAATATAAAATAGGAAGCCCTAAACGAGAGTATTCAAATATTTTAGAAGGTACAGAACCATATATTCTTTTAACAAGTGGTACAAGTGTTAAATCGTAAGTCTGTAATGCTTCATGTAGTTTAGATCTGCTCACGGCACCATGATAAATAATATTAGATTTACTTTTAATTAGTTCTTTAATTTGTGCTGTTTCAGGTCCGTTTCCGTAAATATGAAATTCAATATTTTTCGGTAATTGTATTTCTTTGCAAATGTTTAAAACACCTTGAGCAATACCTAATAAGCCTGCGTATACAATTTTTTTAACCTTTTTTTTGTGCTCTTTTTGATAGTTAAGGAATTCAAAATTTGGAAAATTACGATATAGAAATAATGGTTTTTTTATATTTTTAAGACGAATATGAGTTAAAATTTCTTGCGATTGCCCTAAAAGTAAATCAGATTTTTTATAATTAAAATCTTCAATTTTTTCAAGAATGCTATAAAACACACCTTTTTTTAAAACACCCATTTCTAAACCTGCTAATGGCCATAAATCGGATATATTTAAAATAATTTTTTTACGTTTTATTTTACTAACTAAAACGCTAAAAAAACCAACAAATAAAGGAGAACACTGTATAATTACTTTTTTAGGTGTTTTTTTAAATAATAAAAAAACAAATAAATGTATTGCAAATGAAAACATAGAAATTAATCGGATAAATTTATTTGTAGATTTACTAGCAAACAGCCATAAACGAAATACAATAATATTATTTTCTACATTTTTAGTAGTTAAAAAACCTTTGTGTGTTTTAAATATTTTTCCAAACGGATAATTAGGAAACGGACATAATACGGTAACGTGATACTTATTTTTAGTTAACAATGTAGCTAATGACTCTATTCTATTAGCTGCGGCGCCACTTTCAGGAGGATAATAATTACTAATAATAAGAATTGTGTTATCCATAAATATTTAAAATTTGTGCAACAATTCGTTTAGCAGCTTTTCCGTCCCAAAGTTCGGGTATTTCAGCTTGTTTCCATTTTTTTGAATGTAGCTTTAAAAAACAATCGTTAATTTTTTGTGTATCAGTTCCTACCAAAACATTTGTTCCTAATGTGCAAGTTTCAGGTCGTTCTGTACTGTTTCTAAAAGTAATACAAGGTATATTTAATACTGTAGCTTCTTCTGTAATTCCTCCAGAATCGGTAAGTACTGCAATTGTGTTCTTTATTAAATAGATAAAAGATAAATAATTTTGAGGAGGCACAAAATGTAAATTAGGGTAATTAAGAGTTAATCCTTCCAATATTTTTTGAGTTCTTGGATGCACAGGAAATATAATGGGTTTTCCGTTACAATTTTTAACAATTGTTTTTAATAATTTTTTTAATTCATGTTCGCCATCAACATTCGATGGTCTATGTAGCGTAAGAATATAGTATTCATTTTTACTTAAACTTAAACGATCCCAAAAGGAAGGTTTTTGTAGTCGGTTTATATTTTGTAAAAGCGTATCAATCATTACATTTCCAACAAAAAAAAGTTGCGATTGTTTAATTCCCAATCTTAATAAATTTTTGCCCGCTAAAATAGAAGTTGTAAAAAAATAATCGGTAATACTATCGGTTACAATTCGGTTTATTTCTTCGGGCATTTGCATGTCTCCAGACCGTATTCCTGCTTCAACATGTGCTACTTTTATACCCGATTTTTTAGCTACAATAGCACAAGCCATTGTTGAAGTAACATCACCAACAACCAACACTAAATCGGCAGGGTTTTTCTTAATTTCTCCTTCAAAAGCTATCATAATTGCTCCTGTTTGTGCAGCTTGACTTCCGCTTTTTACATTTAAATTAACGTGTGGTAATGGTATGTTGAGTTCTTTAAAAAAGGTGTCACTTAAATTTTTATCATAATGTTGCCCGGTATGTACCAAACGATATTCAATAGGTTTTCCCAGTTTTTTTTGCGCAATAATTTCATGAATAATAGGGGCTATTTTCATAAAATTTGGTCGTGCACCTGCTATAATAGTAATATTCATATCGAGTTTTTATTGTTGCTTTATCAAAGAGGTAAATTGTTTTAATTTTCCGCTTTTACTTCGTTTTAAATGTTCAAATCTAAGAAACAAAATATCAAGGTTAGGAATTAAATATTCCGACAATGCTTTTTTAATTTTTTGCTCTTGTTGCTGTGTTAAAACGGAAGTAGCAACATACTGTATTTCAAAGGTATCAAGTGTTTTTTGTATCGCTTTTATTTCTTTAACAGTACCACAATCGCTCATTACCGATTTTGTAATATAATAAAAAGCTAAACCTGGTACTTTTTTTCCGTTTGGTAATAAAATAATATCTTCCTTTCTTCCCTCTAATTTTTCTAAAACTAAAATTCCATCTTCTGTTTTATTAATACTTCCTAAATCTCCAAGCTCATAACGTATAAAAGGGTGCGCTTTATTGTATAATGATGTAATTATAATTTTTCCAGTTTCGCCATAAGGCAACGGTTTATTGTTAGGGTCTAAAATTTCTATAAATAACGTTTCAGTATTTAAAACCCATTGTTTTTTGGTATTTTGAAACGCAATTAAATCTAGCTCTGAAGCTCCATATTCGTTTATTACAGGAACTCCAAACTGTTTTTCTAACAACAATAAATCATCTTTATGGCACATTTCGGAAGTAACCACACACGCTTTTAAACTAGGACAAATGTCTTTTAAAATAACATTTTTTGACTTTAAATAATTTGCAAAAGCAACAATTACGGTCGTATACCCGTTTAAATAAACAAAAGAAGTTAACTTAAATTTCAGAAACCATTTATTAAATGCTTCATCCGATAAATCAAAAACATCAAAACGATATCGATTCATAAAAAAATCTTTTATCCGTTCTTTAAATTTAGATAAAAAAGATTTAGGTAAACCATAAAATCGAGCCTGTTTTTTACCATATAAATTATGCCAATCAAACCTATTTTTAATAATTTCCCATGTTAATGCATGCGAAAACTTATCTTTAGCAAAATGAAACGGATTACCGGTAGAACCTGATGTTTTATTGATGTAAACGGAGTTTAATAAATATCCATTACTTAAACGGTCTTTTAAAGGAATTTGTAAGTCTAACTTGGTAAGAACAGGTAAGTCTTCCCAGTTAAAAAATTGTATTGCATTGCATTTTTTTCGGTAAAAGGAATTGTTTTTTAAATGAAATTCTACAATTTTTTTTTTACAATCTTCAATATACTCAATATATAAGGAAGTATTTAATTGTTGAATTTCAAGTAACTTTTTACGAGCTCTCTTAATGGGGAATCCATTTAATTTTAATAAAAAATCAGTATTATTCACAGGGTAAATATAAGATAATCCTTTAAAAAGATAGTCATTTCTATAATAAACATTAATTTTGTTGAGTTTAAAAACAATAACAATAACAATAAAAAGATAAATGAATATTTTAATTTTAGGTTCAGGAGGAAGAGAGCATGCTTTTGTTTGGAAATTACTACAAAGTGAGCAATGTGAAAAAGTATTTGTAGCTCCAGGAAACGCAGGAACTTCACAAATAGCGAAAAACATTAATTTAAATGTAAATGATTTTCAGGCAATAAAAGATTTTGTATTATCTGAAAATATAGAAATGTTAGTAGTAGGTCCAGAAGATCCTTTGGTAAATGGAATTCATGATTTCTTTTTGGCAGATTCAAAACTAAAAAATGTAATTGTAATTGGTCCTGAAAAATTAGGAGCAACCTTAGAAGGAAGTAAAGAATTTACCAAACAATTTTTAATCCGTCATAACATTCCAACCGCAGCGTACCAAAGTTTTACAGCCGAAACGGTAAAAAATGGATGCCTGTTTTTAGAAACCTTAAAAGCTCCGTATGTTTTAAAAGCAGACGGTTTAGCGGCAGGGAAAGGAGTACTGATTTTAGAAAATTTAAAACAAGCAAAACAAGCATTAAAAGAAATGTTAATAGACGCTAAATTTGGTGATGCCAGTAAAAAAGTAGTCATTGAAGAGTTTTTAGACGGCATCGAAATGAGCTGTTTTGTATTAACAGACGGTAAAAGTTATAAAATTTTGCCCTACGCAAAAGATTATAAACGTATTGGGGAAGGTAATATAGGTTTAAATACAGGTGGTATGGGAGCAATTTCTCCAGTACCGTTTTTAGATAAAAAAATGCTTCAAAAAATAGAAAACCGAATAGTAAAACCAACAATTAACGGTTTGCAAAAGGATAATATTCCATACAAAGGCTTTGTCTTTATCGGATTAATTAGTGTAAACAATGAGCCATTTGTAATTGAATATAATGTACGTATGGGCGATCCAGAAACAGAAGTAGTTTTGCCACGCATAAAAACAGATTTACTAAAGTTATTTAAAGCAATCGGTAATCAAACATTAAACGAAGTTGAAATAGAATTAGACGATAGGTCTGCTTGCACCGTAATGATGGTTTCTGGAGGATATCCTGAAGCGTATAAAAAAGGAAAAGAAATAACAGGCATCCAAAATGTAACAGATTCTATTGTTTTTCATGCAGGGACAACCCTGCAAAACGATAAAATAGTAACTAATGGAGGTCGTGTAATTACAGTTACTTCTTACGGGAAAAATTATAAAGAATGTTTGGAAACATCCTACAAAAATATTAAAAAAATCAATTTTGAAAAGATGTATTATCGCACCGATTTAGGATTCGATTTGTAACACATAAGCAATTTTGAAATACTTCGTACATATAGCATATAATGGCAGTAATTTTCATGGTTGGCAATGGCAACCAAACACCATAACCGTTCAAGGAGTTATAGAAAAAAAACTGTACGCTATATTTAAAGAAAAAATAACTATTTTTGGTTGTGGTCGTACTGACGCTGGTGTACACGCAAGTCAATACGTGTTTCATATTACAATTAAAAACGAATTTGATTTCGATTTAAAATTTCGATTAAACAAACACCTGCCCAATACCATAGTTGTTTATGAAGTTTTTAAAGTAAACGACAAACAACACGCACGTTTTGATCCAATTTCACGAACATATGACTATTTCATACATCTTTATAAAGATCCAGTTTTGGGCAAACACAGCTCTTATTATGACACTCAAAACTTAGCATTTAACGACATGCTAAAAGCAGCAAATTTAATATCAAAATATAATGATTTTGAAGCCGTTTGTAAACAACCGCAACTGTATGATAATACAATCTGTAAAATTACACACGCAAAATTATATATTAATGAAAACCAACAACGATTGCGATTTACCATTACCGCAAACCGATTTTTAAGAGGAATGATTCGTATTTTAGTAGGGTGTTTATTGGATGTTGGAAAAGGAAAACTATCCGTAACGGAGTTTGAACAAATTTTAGCAGAACAAAAACAAATTAAAAATAAACGAGTAGCATACCCAAACGGATTATATTTATCGGAAATTAAATACCCAAATATAATATTACAAACACAAAAAAATATATGTTCCTTTTTAAAAGAAGGATTAAAAGAGTCAAATATTATTTAGAGATATTTATTCTTTAAAACTTGTTAGTTTAACTAACAAATGTTAGTTTTGAGGAAATAAAAAAAAGAATGAGTGATTTTTATACTTTAACAGTCGAAAATGTTACCAAAGAAACCAAAGACTGTGTTTCGGTAACTTTCAATGTCCCAAAAGTTTTGCAAAATAGTTTACAATATAAATCAGGGCAATATCTAGTGTTAAAAAAAAACATAAATAATGAAGACGTGCGCCGTTCTTACTCTTTATGTTCCAGCCCTATAGAAAATAAATGGCAAGTAGCCATTAAAGAGATTAAAAACGGAAAATTTTCAACCTACGCAAATCAAACGTTAAAAACAGGTGATACAATAGAGGTGTCAAAACCTGAAGGTAAGTTTTATATTGAAACCAATACAAAAAACACCAATAATTATGTATTTTTTGCAGCAGGAAGTGGTATTACACCTATCATTTCAATGATAAAAACTATTTTAAAAACCGAACCAAATTCAACATGTCAGCTATTTTTTTTAAATAGTACCGTAAAAAGTATTATATTTAAAGACGAAATCGAAGGGCTTAAAAATCTGAATTTAAGTCGTTTAGAGCTATATTACTTTTTAACGAAAGAAAATAGAGGATTCCCATTATTTAACGGTCGTTTTACTTCCGAAAAATTAAAAGAGATTACCGAAAAATTAATAAACACATCAACAACAAAAGCTTGTTATGTATGCGGACCAGAAGAAATGATTTTTTTAATAAAAGAAGAAATGATTGCAGCTGGAATGAGCCAAGAAAAAATACATTTTGAGTTATTCAATACAAGTAAAACCGAAGCCAACAAAAAACATATTGCTGAGGTTTTGGAACATCAAGCAGATTACACGTCAGTAACAATTATTGATGGTAACAAAGAATTTCATTTTAATATGGACGGCAAACATGATAATATTTTAGATGCCGCTTTATCTAACGATGCCGACTTACCCTTTGCATGCAAAGGAGGAGTTTGTTGCACTTGTAAAGCAAAAGTGTTAGAAGGAAAAGTAGAAATGAAATTAAATTACGGATTAGAATCATATGAAGTAGAAGCTGGATATGTATTAACCTGTCAAGCAGTGCCAATAACCGAAAAAGTAATAGTCGATTTTGACGCATAAATTCGTGTAAAACAATGTTAATGTCAGTTTCGATTAGAGTCAAAAACACATTAAAAATGCATAATAATTAAAAATTATGAATGAACAAGAAATACAAAAATTAGAAACAGCATTTAATCAAAAAATATTGGACGATGTTCGTATCGAACCCAAAGATTGGATGCCCGAAAAATATAGAAAAACACACATTCGCCAAATGTCTCAACATGCACATTCTGAAATAATTGGTCAATTACCAGAAGGAAACTGGATTACCAGAGCACCTTCATTAAGACGTAAAGTAGCTCTTTTAGCAAAAATTCAAGACGAAGCAGGTCATGGATTATATTTATACAGCGCTTGTGAAACCTTAGGGATTTCTCGTGAAGAA
The DNA here is from genome assembly GCA_964635575.1 of uncultured Kordia sp. Lineage (GTDB taxonomy): Bacteria > Bacteroidota > Bacteroidia > Flavobacteriales > Flavobacteriaceae. Next base: position 18,636 of record CAZWNY010000031.1, read on the forward strand.
TTATTAGACCAATTACACACAGGAAAAGCAAAATATTCAAGTATTTTTAATTATCCTGCTGTCACTTGGGCAGATATGGGAGCAATAGGTTGGTTAGTAGATGGAGCAGCAATTATAAATCAAATACCATTAATGAATACTTCTTACGGTCCGTATGCACGAGCAATGGTAAGAGTTTGTAAGGAAGAAAGTTTTCATCAACGTCAAGGGTTTGAAATCATGCTAACTCTTGCTGAAGGTTCTGATGAACAAAAAGAAATGGCACAAGACGCCTTGAACCGTTGGTGGTGGCCAGCATTAATGATGTTAGGTCCAAAAGATTCTGATTCGCCAAATACCACACAATCCATGAAATGGAAATTAAAACGTAAAACAAACGATGAGTTACGTCAACAATTTATAGATCAAACTGTACCGCAAGCAGAATTAATAGGTTTAAAAATACCAGACCCAGATTTAAAATGGAATAAAGAACGTCAAAGTTACGACTTTGGAAAAATTGATTGGGATGAGTTTTGGCAAGTAGTAAAAGGTCATGGACCATGCAATAAAGAACGCATTAAAGCTCGTGTTTCAGCACATGAAAACGGATCTTGGGTACGTGAGGCAGCAAATGCATACGCAGAAAAAAAAATAAAAAACAAGTAAAAATAACTACTTAAAAAAAATATTATGAAAAATAACTGGTCTTTATGGGAAGTTTTTATTAGAAGTAAAAATGGATTAGAACACAAACACTGTGGTAGTATTCATGCCGCTGATGCTACTATGGCATTAGCAAACGCAAGAGATGTATATACACGCCGTATGGAAGGCGTAAGTATTTGGGTAATCGAATCTGAAAAAATCACAGCTTCAAATCCTGAAAACAATGGAGAGTTATTTGAACCAGCAGCAAGCAAAGTATATCGTCATCCAACGTTTTATACTTTGCCAAAAGAAATAAAACATATGTAAAATCACCTTTCAAAATTTTACAATTCTTGAGAAATCGAAAAACTTAAAAATAAAATCAACTGATTGTCACTTCGAGTACAATCGAGAAGCAAAAGCTTTAAAAAATGAAAAACGAAAATTTATACAACTATATTTTAGAAATAGCCGATAATAATTTAATATTAGGGCAACGTTTAGGAGAACTTTGTGGTCACGGACCAGAGTTAGAAACCGATATTGCATGTATTAATATTTCTTTAGATTTGTTAGGGCAAGTACGCAATTACTATCAATATGCAGCAGAAATTCAAGGAGAAGGAAAAACTGAAGACGATATTGCTTTTTTAAGAATAGAACGTCAGTATAAAAATGTATTATTGGTAGAGCAGCCAAATACAAATTTCGCAGTTACCATTGCACGTCAATTTTTATTTGATGTTTATAACTTGTTATTTACGAATCAATTGCAAAATAGTGCCGATATAACATTAGCCGCAATTGCTAAAAAAGCGATTAAAGAAGTGCAATATCATCAACGATTTTCTTCCGACTGGATAAAACGATTAGGTGACGGAACACAAATAAGTTCCGAAAAAATGCAAGAAGCCATAAATGACCTTTGGGTATATACAGATGAGTTGTTTCATCAAACAGAAAGTAGCTCAGCAATGTTAAAAGAAAATATAGCCGTAAATACAAAAGACTTTAAAGAAGAGTATTACCAAAAAATTTCAGAAATATTAACAGAAGCAACGTTAAATGTTCCTGAAAGAAAATGGTTTCAGAAAGGCGGAAAACAAGGTATTCATACCGAACATTTAGGGTTTTTATTATCAGACCTACAATACATGCAACGTACTTATCCAGGGTTAAAGTGGTAAAACAATAACAATAATTAAAATATAAAATTAAACGGTTATAATTAGATGCCAAATTACTCGGCAAATAAATTAGATAATAAAGTATTTTGCATTTTAAACAACAAAAAATGAATAGTCAACAAAATATAATACAAGAGTTGTATCCTATTTTAGAGCAAGTTTCAGACCCTGAAATTCCAGTGCTTTCTATTCTAGATATGGGCGTAGTTCGTACCGCTATTATTGATAATGATGTCGTAAAAATAGAAATAACACCAACTTATAGCGGATGTCCTGCAATGGATGTTATTGGAGACGATATAAAAAAAATATTAAAAGAAAACGGATACCCAAACACAACAGTCAAATTAATTTTATCACCAGCTTGGACAACCGATTGGATTACCAAAAGAGGAAGAACAGCATTATTAAAATATGGTATTGCACCACCTTTAGATGAAACAGCAGACAAAGAAGCGTTGTTTGGAAATAAAAAACTCGTAGCTTGTCCGCAATGCAAATCGAAAAATACAAAAATGGTAAGTCAATTCGGCTCTACAGCATGTAAAGCATTTTTTCAATGCGAAGATTGTTTAGAACCTTTTGACTACTTCAAGTGTTTAAAATAAGAAAATAAGAAACCGCAAAATGTAAAATTTTAAATGTAAAGGTACTTTCATTTAATTTTTTTTCAGTATTGCATTTTACATAAAAAAAATGAGTTCAATAACATTAAAAATAGAAAATAAAGTAGCATTTATAACTCTAAACAGACCAGAAGTATTTAATAGTTTTAATAGAGAAATGGCATTAAAATTACAATCTGTACTAGACGATTGTGAAAAAAATAAAAACGTAAGAGCTATTGTTTTAACAGGAAACGGAAAAGCATTTTGTGCGGGTCAAGATTTAAAAGAAGTAACTTCACCAGAACTAAACCCAGGCTTTAAAGCAATTTTAGAAGAACATTACAACCCAATTATAACTCGTATAAGAGCAATTAAAAAACCAATTATTGCAGCAGTAAACGGTGTTGCAGCAGGTGCAGGTGCAAACATAGCATTAGCTTGTGATGTAGTTGTAGCAACAGAAAAAGCAAGTTTTATTCAAGCATTTAGTTTAATAGGGTTAATTCCAGATAGCGGAGGAACTTTCTTTTTGCCACGTTTAATAGGCTTTCAAAAAGCATCGGCATTAATGATGTTGGGCGATAAAGTATCTGCAGAAGAAGCAGAACGCATCGGTATGATTTATAAATATTTTTCTACAGAAAACTTTTCAAGTGAAGTAGAAAAATTAGCAATAAAAATGGCAAATATGCCAAGCAAAGCATTAGGAATGATCAAAGAAGTATTAAATCAATCTTTAACAAATACGTTAAAAGAGCAGTTGGTATTAGAGTCAAAACACCAAATAGAAGCAGCAAATAGTGTAGATTATAAAGAAGGAGTAACTGCTTTTGTTGAAAAAAGAAAACCGAAGTTTATTGGAAACTAAAATGATTGGAGATTAACGATTTTTGATTTTTGATTGAAAAATTTAAGAAGTATGTAATAAAGAAGTGATTGGTTTTGTTAAAAAAAAGCGAAGTTTATTGAAGAGTAAAAAAAATATAAATTATGAAACCAAATCAATTGGAAAATAGATTAATTCAATTTGCCGTAAATAGTATTGTTCTAAATAAAAGTATTGACCAATCATTTGCTTCTCAATATTTAACAAAACAATTAATAAGATCTTCAACCTCAGTAGCCTTAAATTATGGAGAAGCAAGAAGCGGAGAGTCAACCTAAAGATTTTCTTCATAAAATGAAAATATGTCTTAAAGAGTTACGAGAATCTATGGTTAATATGAAAATTCAGAAAGGAGTTCATCTAAATAAAAACACACAAGAATTAGATAAATTAATTTCTGAGAACAATGAACTTATATCAATCTTTGTTGCAAGTATTAAAACGGCAACCTTAAAGTTAAAATACTTTTTATCAGTACAACATACGCACAAGAGCCTATGAAAAAAATAGACAGTATGCTTGTAAATATAGATAAAACTGCACTAACCACCAATGTATTATACGAACGGGTTTTTCCTTTTGCTAAGTTAGCGGTTTTTAACGATAGTAGTAATGTATCTAATGTTAAACATTTTGAACAAGCATTAAACGAGTTGTATAAAGTATCTAATAAACAAAAGTTTGTTTCGCATAAAGTATTATAAAAACATTTAAAACAAAAAATTATGAATTTTTCAAAGAAAAATCACGATTTCAAACAAAAAATAATAACGATGAGTAAAACAACAGTTTTAATTCTCAACCTATTATTTATCACACTAACCAGTTGTAATAAAGACGACGACAATGAATTTACACCAACACTACCTC
>CAZWNY010000032.1:0-9250 GCA_964635575.1 uncultured Kordia sp.
GCTTAAAAAACCTTAATCTATTTAAGGTTTTTTTTAGCGCAAAGATTTAGTTGTGTTGTTTAACAAGCGTTGTGGCTTGTTAAAAGGTTTAGTAGTAAACCAATGGAAAGCTACCCAAAACCTCTTTAAAGAGTCATCGGGTTGCTTTTTTATTTGAATAAATTAAGTGCTTTCAAAAAATAAACCCAAAATACAGATCAGTTTCAAAACTTATGGAATTTGAACAATAATTGGTGCATTTTTACTTTAAAAATAATACAATTATATGAACAAGGAAGAGTTATCTCTAAAAATTTTTACTCTAAAATAACCGTTCAAGATTTATTAAGTGGTTTTAGAAAGACCATGTATTGTATTTAGAAAACATAGAAACACAAATATCAATTGATAAAACTGTTTTTATTAATAGAACTTTAGATGTTTAAAAACAAAAACCCGATATTTTCATATCGGGTTTTTTATTGAAATTATATTTCTTCTTGATCTCTTAAGTTTTGAATATAAGCTGCTTTTTGCATCTTAACTCTATTTTTCTCAGAAGGTTTTGAGAAATACCTGTTTTCACGTAAAGCATTTTTGTTGCCTGTACGTTGGAACTTCCTTTTGTAGCGCTTTAAAGCTCTATCTATATTTTCTCCGTCTTTAATTGGTATAATTAACATAGTGTCTTAACCTCCCTTCTTTTAGCATTCAGTCTGCAAATATACAAACATTTTAAGATGTAGCAATTTTTTTAGTAAAAATATTTTAAATTTTAAAATGTAAAAAAACAAAAGCTATGATGTTATTGTTTTTATGCTTTTAAGTATAGAATAAATATTTTACAATTACAATATTAAAAAACAAGTATACACAATTATAACCAAGCTTTAGCTCGATTATAATCAAGAAAATACACTACTTTTATGGAGAAGTTCTGAAAAATCTAATTGTGACAAATCATTTTGATTGAATATTCTATACATATATCGTAAGTTTCCCTAAAGAAAAAATCTATAATTATTAAAGATGCCTTTTGGCTCAAAAATGCGATAGGAATAACTTCTACTAAATTCTAAATTATTATTTCTTCTTTGGAAACCTAAATCATATTGATGTTGCCTTCCAATCCTTCCGGTTTCTATGCTTTCTTCTATTCCTGTAACTGGTTTTTGTTGTAAATATTACTTGTATAAAAACCATCAATAACGCCGTAATTACTGTCTTTTGTTTGAAGGTTAAATTGTAACATTAGCATCTCTATGTGAAATGATTTCTTCGCCATTGTTGGTTTTTTTTCGGTAATTGCATTTAAACAATCTTAATTATTGTTGTTTTATTTCGGAATTTTAAGTTGCATTCCTGGTTGTAATGTTGTGGAAAAAAGTTGGTTATAATCCATAATGTTTTTAGCAGAAACTCCCTTAAACAACTTAGCAATACGATATAAGGTGTCTCCTGATTTTACGGTATAGATATTTGTTTTTTTAATATTTTGATTGGTCTTTGTGTTTAATATATTTTGTTTATTTGTTTTTATAATTCGCTTTGCCATTGTATAAACATTAGCCCAATAACCATCTTTTAACGAAGAAATCATTACACCTCTTGATGTAGATGCATGAACAAATTTTACAATATCGTTTTGGTTAGAAACGACTAAACCTACATGATTAATTCGGTTTTTGTTACTGGTTTTAAAAAACACCAAATCACCTTTTTGTATGTTTTTTGTAGTTATTCTAGTTCCTTTTTTACTTTGCTGAAAAGCTGTTCGAGGTAAATTAATATTTCCGCTTTTAAAAGCAACAAGCATTAAACCAGAACAATCTACACCCGATTTTGTAGTGCCGCCATATTTGTACTTTGTTCCTTTAAAAGTAAGTGCTTTGCTAATTATTTTTTTAGCAGATAAATTGGTGACATTTGTAGGTTTTGTATTTTTTTTTTGGTTTTGTTGTACGGTGTACTTTGTGTTTTGTAGTTTGGTGTGTTTTGTTTTTTTTTGTAGTAACTATACGTTTTTTAGACTTACACGAAGTTAATAATAAAATAATGCAAAATAGCCCAATTAATTTTCTCATAATTTTATTTAAGCAAAGGCTTATTTGTTTACAATTAGTTTAGCAACGTTTTTACTAGCACCGCTACCGCCTAACTTCTGTTCTAAATCATAATATTCATTAAATAATATGTTTCGATATTTAGTGTCTAATATTTTTTTAAGTTCTGTTTTTAAAACTTTGGTATTGAAATCGTTTTGTATTAATTCTTTTACGACCTCTTTATTCGTAATTAAATTTACTAACGAGATGTATTTTAAATTTACAATACGTTTTGCAATTTGGTAGGAAATAGTACTGCTTTTATAACAAACTACTTGCGGAACTTTAAATAGCGCTGTTTCTAATGTTGCAGTGCCAGAAGTTACTAATGCTGCGGTAGATAAACTTAATAAATCGTAGGTTTTATTACTGATAAAACTAATGTTTTCGGTTTTAATAAATTGTTGATAAAATTTATAGTCTTGACTTGGCGCTCCTGCTATTACAAATTGATATTCAGGAAAGCTAGTAACTACACTTAACATTACGGATAGCATTTTTTTAATTTCTTGTTGCCTGCTGCCTGGTAATAGTGCTATAATTGGTTTATTGTTTAAGTTGTTTTCTGTTCTAAATTTTACACCATTTACGGGTATTTTATTTTTAATAGCATCTAATAATGGATGCCCTACAAAATGCACAGGATAGTTGTGTTTTTTTTCGTAAAAATCTTTTTCAAACGGAAGGATTACATACATTTCATCAACGTCTCTTTTAATGTCTTTTCTGCGTCCTTCTTTCCATGCCCAAATTTGTGGTGATATGTAATAATGGGTTTCAAAACCGAGTGGTTTTGCCCATTTCATGATTCGAAAATTAAAACCTGGGTAATCAATAAAAATAATTTTATCGGGTTGATATGTTGCAATATCTTTTTTACAGAAAGCAATGTTTTTGGTTATGGTACGCAGGTTTATCACTACCTCTAAAAAGCCCATAAAAGCGAGTTCTCGGTAGTGTTTTACTAATGTTCCGCCAACAGCGCTCATTAAATTGCCTCCCCAAAACCGAAATTCGGCGTTTGCGTCTTCTTGTAAAATCGCTTTCATTAAATTTGAAGCGTGTAAATCGCCCGATGCTTCTCCTGCTATAATGTAATATTTCACGAATTTTAATGCATTAATTATTTCAAAAATAAGTATTTTTTATGAATCTGTGTTTAGTAGATAATAGAAAGTTTTGTAATTAAATAACTACTTGTTTTTTTTTGGGTGTACTAATTTCATTTCATCTATTAAACGGGTGCATTCTGCGTATTTATCAATAATAAATAAAATGTATCGTGCATCTACCATAATGTTTCGACAAATATTAGGATCGTAATTAATATCACTCATTGTGCCTTCCCAAACTCTATCAAAATTTAAACCGATTAGGTTTCCGTTTCCGTCAATTACGGGACTTCCTGAGTTTCCTCCTGTGGTGTGGTTTGTGCCTAAAAAGCATACGGGTACTTTTCCGGTATCGTCTGCATATTGCCCAAAGTCTTTTGCGGCGTATAAGTCTCTTAATTTTTGTGGCACATCAAATTCATAATCTCCCGGTACGTATTTTTCTAAAACACCGTCTAAATAACTTACGTGATTATAATATACTGCGTCTTTTGGTGAATATCCTTTTACTTGTCCGTATGTTACACGTAAAGTACTGTTTGCGTCTGGATAATAACGGTTGTTTGGCATTACTTCCATTAGTGCTTTTATGTATTGTTTTTGCACTTTTGCTATTTCTCGGTTTAAACGGTTATAGTTTGTTGATAAATCTCCGTAAAACTCAGCTATATATGGTTTTGCAAATATATATGCTTCGTCTTTATTTAGGTTTGTTATTATTTCTTTTGGTGTGCCCTTTAACTGTGCTAAAGCGTTGGTTAAATTGTTAAATTTGGTGGTGTTATAAAAATTTGAATTGTTGTAATTGGAGTCATACAACGGCATTATTGCTTCAAATACATTTTTGTCTACGGTTATATTAAAATCTTTTTGTATACGTGTAATTTGGGCTATTACAAATTGTTTGGTTCTGTTAAATGTTTCCTGGTCTTTTTTACTTGCTTGTTCTAATTGGTATAGGCGAAACATTTGTTGCATTAGATCACTGTTTCTATAAAAAATTTCTATAAAATTAGATCGTTTTACGGCGTATGGTTCAAACTTTGTATAGAGGGTTTTAAAGTTTGGTAGTATACTTCGATATGCTTTATATTTACTTTTTTTGTTTACTTTTTTTGTAAATTCGTCTTCAAATTTTTGTTTTTTAGCAATAGCATTACTTTTTTGTATTCCTAAGTTTTCGCCTATCCATTTTTTCCAATAATTAGCTATACTTGCTTGTTTGGCTGCGTATTGTATTTTTGTTTGTGCATCTGCTTGCATTGCGGCATTAATTATTTTTAATGCTTCTTCTCGTATTTTAATGTTGGTTGGGTTTATTTTTTGTGTGATTTGTGCTACTGCTACTGCGGGTAAGTATTTTCTTGTTCTTCCTGGAAAACCAAAAACTAATGTAAAATCACCTTCTTCTACGCCATCTAAGGAGATTGGTAAATAATGTTTTGGTGTAAAAGGTACGTTGTCTTTTGAGTATTTTGCTGGACGATTATTTTTATCGGCATAAATACGAAAGATTGAAAAGTCGCCTGTATGCCTTGGAAACACCCAGTTATCGGTATCGCTTCCAAACTTTCCGATGCTACTTGGTGGTGCGCCTACTAAACGAATATCGGTATAGCTTTCGGTTACGAATAAAAAGTACTGATTGCCTTTAAAAAATGGTTTTACTTTGGTTTTTTGCCAACTTTCGGTGGTGTATGTTTTTTGTAATGCTTTGGTGTTTTTTTGCACCAAAGCTTGGGTTTCTTTTGCTGATAATTTATCGGTTACTCCGTTTAAAATGGTTTGGGTTACGTCTTCTATTTTTATAATAAAGGTAACCTCTAGGTCTTTGTTTGGTAATTCGTCTTCTATATTCATTGCCCAAAAACCGTCTTTTAAGTAATCGTTTTTTACGGTCGAATGGCTTTGAATTTCTCCGAAACCACAATGATGATTGGTTAATAACAATCCTTTTGAAGATATAATTTCGGCAGTACAACCACCATTAAAGTGCACAACGGCATCTTTTATGCTAGATTTATTGATGCTATAAATGTCTTCGGCGGTTAATTTACTTCCTAAATTTTGCATTTCGGTTTCGTTCATTCCTTTTAATAGTGAAGGAATCCACATGCCACCTTGTTGTGCTGAAATGTTGACGCTTACTAATAATAATAGTACTTTTAAAGTTTTCATAATGTTTTTATTTTTGTTCTCTTTTAATAAACTCTTTTTTGTTTTCTAATTTTTGTTTTTGTTTTATTTTTTCGTTATTAAATATTTTTTCCAATAATTCTTCAAAGGTATCAAAATCTACTTGATATGAAACTCCTATTCCTTGAGTATATCCTATTTCACTAGTTAATCCTGCTACTTGAAAGTCATTTTCTCTATTAAATATTTTTGCTCGTAAAGTACCGCTTTCATTTAATAAAAACTCTACTTGTACATCTCCTGCTACTACGGTTTTAGTAATTCCTCCTACAGGTATTCCTACTTTTCCGTTAATTAATATGCGTTCTGTTATTTTGGTAGATACGGTAAATCCAACTCTATTTTCGGTACGTAAATCGGCTAAATAAGGGTTGTTTTCTCCTTGTTCATAGTTTAGTCCTATTTTAAATTTATCATCTTCTTGTGAAAAAATATTGTTTACCAAGCTGGTTGCTCTTTCTACTAAATTTCCGGTAAATGCTCCTTGACCAATTGCAAATGCACTTGTAAATTGACCTGAAGTTACTAAGGATAATGCTTGTTTGTCTCTAAATTCTTTATCGTCTAATTTATATAATAATTCTGATTTTACTACGGAATTGGTGTTTGGAAATTCGATATTAAAACTTACATCAGGCTGTAATAAACCACCGTTTAAGTTAATAATTACATCTACGGGTATTTTACGATTTACAGACGGATTGTCTAATAAAATTGCTGGATTTGCATAAGCTCGGTAAGCGGCATCTATATTTAAACGAGCTTGATATGGATTTCCGTCCCAATTTATGGTTCCTCCTGGTTTTACTTTAAACTTTTTTTCGATAAAACCTCCTTGTAAAAAGTTACTGCCATATACAAAATTATAGGTTCCGTTATTTACTATAAAATCGCCATACATATTAAATTTTCCGTTTGTATTAATGTCTATGCGTAATAAACCTGCACCGCTACCACGCAATACGCTTCCTGTTTCTTTGTCTAAAACTATTTCTATTTCGGCGTCTGGAGTTACGTTTAAGTCAAATGCTAGCTCTAATCCGCTAATGTTATCTGGTAGGTTTGCATTTATTCCATTTTTATTTAATTTATATGTATTTGTTTCTAGTTTAATAAAATTATTGTCTCCTATTGCTTCAGAGTCGGTTATTGGTATTTTAAATATAGTTCCTTTATTTGATGTTGCTTCTACTTTTATTAACAACTCGTTTGTTGGTCCTAAAAGTGATGCTTTACCGTCTATAAATACTTTACCAAAATAGAGTGATTTTTCTTTTTGTTGTTTGTCTAACACTAATAAATTTGGCGAATATATTTCTAAACCTAAATCCCATTTGCTAAAAAAATCATGTGCAATGTATCCTTTTATTCTTCCTGAGGTGTATTCTTTTGTGTCTAAAATAGATATATTATCAAAAATAAATTGTTTTTCGTTTAGTTTTATTTTTCCTCCGTTTTCAAAGTCATAATCTACATTTAAGTATGGTATTTTTAGTCCTGCTTCATTTAAAAAGAGGTTTCCTGAAAAGTCGGGATTATTGTAATTTCCATAAAGCATCACATCACCTGAAATATAGCCTCTAATGTCTGTAATTATATCTCGTCCCATTGGACTAAATGCGGTAGCATCTAACTTATTTAAAACGATACTTAAATTTAATTGTGGTGTTTTCTCAGAAAAACTAATGGTTCCGTTAGCGTTTACTATTTTTAAATTATCGTTTATAATACTAGAGTTAATTTCAAATTTATTTAAACTATTATTTCCTAATGCATTTAGGGTAAATACACCAATTGCATTATCATTTACTTTAAAATCATCTATTTGTAATGTTGCGGTAGGTTTATAATTGCCTTGTATTTGATTAAAATTTATTTTACCGTTAACAATTCCTTCTGTTTTTAGGGTTTCTAATGTAGGTAAAAAACTAGCTAAGTTCAAGTCTTTCAGTTCTAAGTTTAAGTGTTTTTCTTTAGTTCCGTTTATCTGACCAGATAACTTTAAAAATTCGGAGCCATGAGTAATCAAAAATTCTTTTATACGGATGTTTTTAAAGTCTGAATCGAATATTATTTTATTATTTTGCGTGTTATTTTTATTAATAACCCAATCATAATCGTTTAAATTAAAGTTTGATTTCCGAACTCCAAGCACCGATTTGCTTTCGGAATTTATGGTGTGATATAGGTTTAAATTGTAGTTGTCTTTTTTAAGTTTCCCTCCTTTAAATTCGGTTCTAAAAAACAAGGTGTCGTTACTGGTTTTATTAATTAAATTAAATTCCGAAATATTATAAATATTGGTTTTTATATTCGCAATTTCTATATATGTATTGTAAAATGGGTTGCTATTGTCCATTTTAATATTTATTTTTTCAAACACATTTTCTTTAAAAATAATTTCTGACGACTTTAAACTTAACTTAAAGTCATCTTTTTCAGAAGACACTTCTCCTTTTAAAATTGCTTTTTTACGAATTACAATGTCTGGATAAAATATTTCAGTAAGCTTATTTTTAATTACAACATGGTAGCTAAAAAATTGATTTTCATTAACAGATAAAGGTTTGAAGTTACTGTGAATACTGCCTAATGCATTTTGAGATAGTTTTATAACTTCATTAAATTTAAACTTACCTACTATTTTTGCGTTAATTACTTCGGGTGAATTTACAATAATAGTGCGTACGTTTTCAGTATTAAAAGAGGAGTTTAACTTAAAGTCTTTAAAAAAAAACGTGTCGTTTTGGTTAATGTATGATGTGTTTTTAAAAAGTATTTCACCAAAAGCGTTATCAATGTTTGATCCGCTCATTTTCATAATAATATCTCCTTTAAACTTAGAAACACTGTCTCGTTTAAATAGATTTATTTTATTAAAATCGGCAAAATCAATAACGGATTTAAAATCATAGGTGTTTATTTTAGAAGACATATCGACCAAACCGTTAAAATTTAGTTTCAAGTTTTCATCGTTAGCAATTAAGTTTCCTTTAAAAATCTTATGCTTTATAAGTCCTGAAACCTCTATGTTGTTATATTTATAGTCTTTAATTACAATAGATGATAGTTTACCTCTTGCTAAAGTGTTTAGGTTTTCTAAGGTAAACCCTTGTCCGTTTACATAACCGTTAAAGTTTATTTTACCGAGAGTTTCATTATTTAACAATTTACCTAAATCAAACTCTTTTAATTGTATTGGTCCTACATATTTTGCGTTATCAATATCATTTATATTAGACAGTGTTAAGCTGTATGTTAAATCTCCAATACTGGTTTTTATACTCACATCGGCATCTATTATTTTACTGGTAACTACTGAGTTTCCTTTAATTGTAAATACACCTAAATTTTTAAATGATGATGGCAAGGTACGACCTAATAAATTTGGAAGCATTTTTTTTAAATCGGAATACGTTGAGGTTAAGTTGTTGTATTTTGCTGTAAATTTAAAATTATCTTTTGTTCGTGAAAAAATATTTTCAAACATAAAACTACCATTTACGATTGTTTTACGTAGTGTTTTTATTTTTAAATTTTTAAATTTTAATGCATTTAATGTTCCTGAAACATGAGTGCTAAACGTAGCAACATCAGTTCCGAACTCATTATAAAAATGGTTTAAGTCTTCAAAAGCTATTTTAGACTGGTTAAATTTGGCATCTAATTTAACCAAGTTGTTAAAGTCAGAAAAATCGGAACGTTTGTAATTAAAGGTTAAACTTCCTTTTAGGTTAGATTGTTGGGTTTTTAAAATTAATTTTTTAAAATTAATTTGCGTACGGGTATAATTAAACACCGTTTGTAATTGTGTAATTTGTACACCTCTAAAATCAAGCATATTAGTAATTGTAATAT
>CAZWNY010000032.1:9260-22006 GCA_964635575.1 uncultured Kordia sp.
AGCTCCTTCAATTTTAAACGCATCAGCAATAATGTTTAATTTTGTAAAATCTAATATTTTTGGAGAGTTTAAGTTTTCATCAATATATCGGAATCTACTTTTAAAAACAGCAATATTATCTGCTGTCATTAAAAACTCATTCTTTTTTTTTGTTTTGGGCTTATTACTGTCAAACTTTGCTAAAAACACATCTAAATTTGTGTCGGTTTCGCCTTTATAAACTTTTAAAATAAAATTTAAATTTTGTAATTCAAAGTTGCTAAATAGCAATTTTTCGTCTTTTAGTTTTTTAAAATTAAGTAAAGATGCGTTAACTTCATCTATGTTAAATAGTGTATCTTTATGGTGATCGGCAATAAAAACGTTTTTAAAAGAAATATCTCCGTTGTATTTTAAACCAATACCTTTAATGGTTATGTGTGTATTAAAATCTTGATTAAGTTTGTTAGTAGCTATTTTGCCTAGCTTTGTTTGTATAAAAGGTAATGAAATCAAAAATAATAAAAACAGAAATAACATCAGTAAAATAAGGCAGGTTTTAAATAGTATTTTTCTAAGTTTTTTGATAACGTTTATTGTTTTAACTTTGTGCGTATAAAATTACAATTTTTGTGCCTTACTACCATTATGAATAAAAAAATATATATACTTGCCATAGAATCTTCTTGTGACGATACTGGTGCAGCTGTTTTGTGTAACGGAAAAGTACTCAGTAATGTGGTAGCAAATCAAGAAATACACACAAAATACGGTGGTGTTGTGCCAGAGTTAGCCTCTCGTGCGCATCAACAAAATATTGTTCCGGTAGTTTATCAAGCATTAAAGGAAGCTAATGTTAATAAAAAGGAACTCACTGCAATTGCATTTACTCAAGGCCCTGGTTTAATGGGTTCGTTATTAGTAGGCACATCTTTTGCAAAATCTTTAGCACAAGGTTTACAAATACCGTTATTGGCAGTAAACCATATGCAAGCACATATTTTAGCACATTTTATAGATGATGAAGCTCAGAAAAAACCAGAATTTCCGTTTTTAGCAATGACGATTTCAGGAGGACACACACAAATTGTACAAGTAACTAATTATTTTGACATGCAAGTTATTGGTGAAACTTTAGATGATGCCATTGGAGAAGCATTTGATAAAAGCGCAAAAGTAATAGGATTATCATATCCTGGAGGTCCATTAATTGATAAATATGCAAAATTAGGCAACCCAAAAGCATTTCGTTTTACAAAACCAAAAGTAAGCGGATTAAATTTTAGTTTTAGCGGTTTAAAAACAGGATTTATGAACTTTATTCGTAAGAATCAGCAAAACAATCCTGATTTTATTAAAGAAAATTTATATGACATTTGCGCATCTTTACAATACACCATAATTGGTATGGTAATTGACAATTTAAAATTAGCAACTAAAGCAACAGGTATTAACCGAATTGCAATTGGTGGAGGTGTTTCAGCAAATTCAGGTATTAGAACCGCCTTAAAAAATGGAGAGCAAAAATTTGGATGGATAACATATTTACCTAAACTTGAATATACTACCGATAATGCTGCAATGATTGGAATTGTAGGGTATTTAAAGTACCTTGAAAATGATTTTTCTAACGAACAAACTATAGCAAATGCACGATTTAAAATTTAATAAACAATCTCAAGAAACAAAATATGTTTTTTGAAAAACCAACTATAATTTAGGTTTACCCGAACAGCACAAATACTATTTAGTACAACAAACCAAAAAAAATTAACCTGATAATGCAACTTTTTTATAGCAAACATATTAATTTTGGAGATAAACAGTATACGTTTTCAAAAGAAGAAAGCAAACATATTGTACGTGTATTGCGTAAAAAAGAAGAAGATGTATTGCAAATTACGAATGGTAAAGGATATTTATTTACAGGTAAAATTTGCATTGCCAACAACTACAACTGTACCATAAATATTTTAGAAGCAGTTAAGCATAAAAAGCACAACTATTATTTACACATCGCAATTGCACCAACTAAAAACAACGACCGTTTAGAGTGGTTTTTAGAAAAGGCAACCGAAATAGGTATTGACGAAATTACACTTATTATTTGCGATAATTCCGAACGAAAAGTAATAAAAAAAGAACGTTTAAATAAGGTTATACAAAGCGCCACAAAACAATCGTTACAATTTTATATGCCCAAATTAAACGAAGCCGTTTCTTTTAATACATTTATACAACAAAAACAAAAAGGAAATTTATACATTGCACATTGTGAAAACTTAGAAAAATCCGATTTAAAAAATCAAATACAACCACAAAAAAACCAAACGATTTTAATTGGTCCTGAGGGTGATTTTTCTTCTGCAGAAATTAATGTTGCATTGCAAAATAAATATAAACCTGTACGTTTAGGAAATACACGTTTACGTACAGAAACCGCAGGTATTGTTGCTTGCCATACCGTTGCCATAAAACAATGAACAATGAAAAAAATATTTTTTGCACTAATTATACTATTTAGTAGTATTCCATTAGTAAAAGCCCAAAAGATTGCAGTGCTAAAATACGGTGGCGGAGGCGATTGGTATGCAAACCCAACCTCATTAACCAATTTAATTAGTTTTTGTAACGAAAACATAAACACTAAAATTGACCTAAAATACGAAACCGTAGAAGTTGGTAGCGTTGAGTTATTTCAATATCCGTTTATTCACATGACAGGACACGGAAATGTGTTTTTTAACACAGAAGATGCTGAAAACTTACGAGATTATTTACAATCAGGTGGCTTTTTACATATTGACGACAATTACGGATTAAAAAAATATTTAGAAAAAGAAATGAAAAAAATATTCTCTAATCAAAAAATGATTGAACTTCCAGCAACACATCCAATATTTAAAACCGCATATAGTTTTCCAAAAGGATTACCCAAAATACACGAACATAACGGAAAACGACCACAAGCATTTGGTTGGTTTTACAACGGGCGTTTAGTTTGTTTGTTTACCACCGAAAGCGATTTAGGTGACGGTTGGGAAAATCAAGAAATACATAATAATCCTGAAAATATACGCTTACAGGCATTAAAAATGGGAGCAAACATTATAAAATATGTATTTAGTAATTAGTCGTGAGCGATTTGAGAGGTGTAAAAAAAAACAATAAAACGCTCAAGAAAAATTAAATTTTTGAGTGTTTTGGATTTGCTTTTTGAAAATGGCGTAATAGGTAAATTTTAAAAACCTAAAATTAGTTTTGCAATAGTAAAGAAAATTAAAATTCCAAAAATATCGTTACTTGTAGTAATAAATGGTCCTGTTGCTAAAGCAGGGTCGATACCTTGTTTTTCTAAAATTAAGGGAACAAAAGTACCAATTAAAGAGGCAATAATTATTACGACTATTAAAGATATGGAAACGGCAAGGGTGAAAATAAATTCGTAATCTGTAAGTTCTCCAAACAAAATTATTATTATAGATAATAATAAACCGTTAATTATACTGATGGATATTTCTTTGAGTAAACGATTCCAGATACTACCTTTAATAATATTGTTAGCTAAACCTTGTACTACAATTGCGGAAGACTGTACGCCAACGTTACCTGCCACTGCAGCAATTAATGGTGTAAAAAAGAATAACGCTCGGTATTGGGGGTTTTCCATTATGGCTTGAAAATTTTGCATAATAGTTACTGCGGCTAAACTCCCTAAAAGCCCTAAAATTAACCACGGCAATCTACCTTTTACAAGTTGAAGAACGCTATCATCTGCCTCTACATCTTCTGTTAAACCCGCTGCCATTTGGTAATCTTTATCTGCTTCTTCTTTTATAATATCTACAATATCATCTATGGTAATTCTACCTACTAAAATTCCTAATTCATCTACAACAGGTATGGCTGATAAATCGTATTTACGCATAATATTCGATATGTCTTCTACTTTGTCATTAACTCGGACAAAATCTACTTTCGGGATATAAAACTCTCCAATATGCGCTTTTTCAGGAGCCATTAATAAGTCTTTTAATGAAAGTCGTCCTTTTAGTTTCCCGCTATCATCTACTACATATATAGAGTGTACTCTGGTTACTTCAGATGCTTGTTTACGGAGTTCTTTAACGCATTGCAAAACCGTCCAGTTTTCGTTAGCTTTTACTAATTCTTTTGCCATTAAACCACCTGCGGAATCTTCATCATAGCGTAAAAGTTCTACAATGTCTTTTGCGTGCCCTTCATCTTCAATTTCCGACATTACTGCTTCCTTTTTCTTTTGAGGAAGTTCGGCAATTATATCGGCAGCATCATCGGTGTCTAGTTCATCTATTTCTTCGGCTATTTCTTTTGCCGATAAGTTTTTTAATATTTTTTCTCGTACATCATCATCAACATCCATTAAAACATCGGCAGTTTTTTCGCTGTCTAATAGTTTAATAATGTAAACGACTTGCTTAAAGGATAGTTCGTCTAAAATTTCAGCAATATCTGCATGGTGGATGTCACTAAACAATTCAGAAAGGGCTACGTCATTATTGTTATTAATGTAGCTCGCTACTTGTTCTAATATTTTTTTTGAAATTTCAAATGCCATTTTTTGCTATTTTTGCGGTTAAACTAATAAAATCGGACACCGATAATTGTTCTGGTCGCATGGTAAATATAGTTTCTTTTTTTAAAGTATCTGAAAGATTGAAAGTTTTTAAACTTCCACGTAACATTTTTCGGCGTTGTTGAAATGCGGTTTTTACAACTCTAAAAAATAATTTTTCATCTACGGGTAAGCTATAATCTTTTTTTCGAGTTAATCTAATTACGCCAGAATCTACTCTTGGTGGTGGATTAAATACTTCTGGTGGTACTGTAAATAAATACTCTACATCAAAAAATGCTTGAGTTAAAACGGATAAAATCCCATATACTTTACTGCCGTGTTTTGAGGCAATACGTTGTGCAACTTCTTTTTGAAACATTCCTGCAAATTCAGGAATTACATCTCTAAATTCAATGGCTTTAAATACTATTTGTGTAGATATGTTATAGGGGAAATTACCAATAATGGCTACTTGTTCTTGTTGAAATAAATTAGGAATATCTTGTTTTAAAAAATCGGCTTGAATAATTTTAAAATGCGTTGCAGATGTATCTAATTTTACGTGTTCTAACGGAAAAGTATCGTGTAAATAGGCAACGGATTCTCTATCGAGCTCCATTACGGTAACTTTTGGTTTTTTTGTTAGTAAATACTTGGTAAGCATACCCATTCCTGGTCCAATTTCCAACACGTTGTTGTAGTTGTTTTTTATTAGCGAATCTGCAATGTTTTTTGCGATACTTTCATCTTTTAAGAAATGCTGACCTAGATGTTTTTTTGCACGTACGTTAGTATTCATTATTAAATGTTTGTAGTTATGGTTTGCAATATTGCTTGTCTGTCTTTTTTTAAAAACCATGATAACTCTAAAACATACGTGCTATTATCTTGAAAAACTAACTCGGTTTCGCTTCCGCCTTGTGGTGGAATAATGCGTTTAATAGCATTGTATTTTATATTTTTTCGCTTGTATTTAAATCCTTCTGAATTAAATACAAAGGTTGGTTTTTTTGCGGTTAATTGCATAAATAAAAAAAAGAGTCCGAATAGTATAAAAATAATATTTGTGATCCACGGAAACCAATCTGGCAAGATGCCATTACCCAACATAAGTGCTAAGTTTGCTACAAAAAAATAAGCAATTACGGCTGCGGAATACATCACCATTTTTATGATGTATAAATAAGTTGCGGTGTATGTTTTAGGCATAAAAATCTTCTATTAATTTCATTTCTGTTCTAAAGGTTAAACATTTGTTTCCAAACTTACGCAAACTGTCTTGCCTTAATTTATCTGCGTTTTGTTGGTAATAGGCCTGTATGTCTTCTTTTGTTTTTGCAGTATATTGTATTGAAAAAGTAGTTCCGCCCATTTCTTCTTCTACTAATACTTGTGTAAATTTGGCACTTATAAATTTACCTGTTTTTAATACTTCTAGTATGTGTGGTCTTACCCATTGCAACCAGGTTTCTAGTATGTTGTCGTCCACATTAATAGTTACGTTGTAAATGTACATTTTTTTGTTTTTTAACAAAAATACTTCTTTTATATAGCTTATGTGTGATCTCCTCGTAGTTTTCTGTAATTTTTTTGTGCATTTACAAAATAAATACTATCAGGATGATTAAAAATGATGGTTTCAAAGTAATGTTTTGCTTGATTATAATTTGCTAATTTTAAATAAATTTGAGCTAAACTATACAGTGCATCATCTGTAAAAATACTTTTTTCTAGCTGTAATATGGTTTTATAGTTTTGAATTGCTTTTTTATATTTTCCTTGTTCTACGTATAGTTTTCCTTGTAAAAACAAGGTGTCGTCTTCTATTTTATCTCCTTTATGTTGGGTTAATAGTGTTGATAATAGGACTATGCTTTCTTCTTTTTTATTTTGAAATGCAAGCAAATCGGCTTTTGCATATTTTTGAAGTGCAATGTGTAGGGAGTCTTCTTTTATATGGTCGTTGATGAGTAAATGTAAGTTTAACGCATCATTTGCAATAAGTTGTGATGTAGATGTTTTTAATACTTTTAATTGTTGAAGCGCCCAATCAAAATCGCCTTTATAATAACTTGTTTTAGCAACTTTATAACGTGCTTCTTGTGAAAGTACATTGTTTTTTAATTTTTTTTGTATTTTAGAATAGTTAAGTAGTGCTTTATTAAATTGACTATTGGCTACTAAAACATCGGCATATTTCATTAAATACCGTACTTTATTAAACCTACTTAACTTTTGTTTTTTGTTTTTTTTTAAAAAAGTTAATGCAGTAGTTATTTGATGGGTTTTAAACACCAAAGCGTCTATATAATTTAGTTGTAATTTTAGTGTATTGTTATTAATTCCAAAACTGTCTAATGCGATTTCATATTTTTTAATTAACTGCGGATAGTCTTTTTTAACTACGGATTCTTGTTCCATTTTTAATAATAAATCGGTGATTTCTATTTCTGTATGGATACTTAAATTTTTTGTTTTTAAAAAGTTAAATACTGTTGTTGCGATTTCATATTTTTTGTCCTCTTTAGCGGTTTGAGCTAAGTTAAATAATCTATCAAGCGTAGCAGCATCTCTTTTATAAATAGCTTTTTCTTGTACAAATGCTTTTTTATATTGTTTTTGTTGAATAAATAACCAGCTTAATTGTTTGTTCCAAAGTGTATTTGGGTTGTTTTGTAATTTTTTTAAAAGGGTGCGTTTTAGTAAAATGTTATTTTCATTTTCAGCATCGTCTGTAATAAATTCACCTATAAATTGTTGAATTCTTGGAATCAATTTTTGGTTTTTTAACATTTGATTTAAATAGCTGTTAAACATTAAATCTATTTTATTTAATTGTCCATAAATACGTGCCAATTGAAAATGATAGTTCAGTTTTGGGTTTATTTTTGTTGCGGTTGTATAACATTTTTTTGCTTCTTGCAATAAGTTGTATTTTTCAAAAGTTGCACCAATACGAGATGCTGTGTTTGGTTGTTTTAATACTGCATCTATTGCTTTTTGATAGTTCTTGTCAGCGTTTATGCTGTCTTTTTGTAATGCAGCATTATAGCCTAATTCTACTAATAATTGTGGACGTTTGTATTTTCCGTTAATGAATTTTTGTAGTGTTATTTCTGCTTTTTTAAATTGATTTAATTCTTGCAAACAAGTTACTTTTTTTAATAAAAAATCAAGACGATAGGGTTGTTTTTTAATGAGTTTATCATATTCTATAATTGCTTTTTGGTAACTTCCGTCTTCAAAAAAAGAATCGGCAAGTTGTTTGTTTTGTGCGATAACACAAGAAGAAACAATTAAAAACAGATAAATTATAGTTTTACTCATAGTTCAAAAATAAAAAAAGCGTTCTAATTAAAGAACGCTTTTGTAATATAATTAAATTATTTTTATTGGATAACTAATTTTTTAGTAGCGGTTACATTGTTTTCAGTAACTTTAATAATGTAAACACCTGCTTGTAGGCTATCAATATTTAATGTGTTTTTAGTAACAGTAGTATCAATTACTTTTTTACCTAAAATGTTAAATATTTTTACGTTTTTAACTTGATTGGCTCTTGTAGTAATGGTAATTGAGTTTCCCTTTGCTGGGTTAGGATAAATGTTAAATCCTTCAATAGAGTTGTCTGCTACGGATAGAGGAGCTGTTGGAGTAACATCTGCCCAATTGTCGCTAATTCTTAGTTCATCTACTACAATAAACCCTGTTTTGGTTGTAGAATCTTGTCTGAATAAAAATTGACTAATACTAGCTGAAATAGTTGCGTCTGTTGCTGTTAGGGTAATTGCAGGTTCAGTAGCGCTAAAGCTTGAATTTGGAGGGTTCACCCATAAAT
The DNA here is from genome assembly GCA_964635575.1 of uncultured Kordia sp. Lineage (GTDB taxonomy): Bacteria > Bacteroidota > Bacteroidia > Flavobacteriales > Flavobacteriaceae. The sequence continues at coordinate 17,675 of CAZWNY010000032.1, forward strand.
TTATAATTCCTGTTGTTGTGTCGTAATTTAATACTATAAATATGTCGGTATTAATAGGGTAACTTGTAGCTGTAAATACAACACCCGTACTACCATTACTTACTCCAATGTCAAATTGCCCAGTATTTTCTTTTATCCATACACGTGCGTCAAAGCCTCCTAAAACAGCAAAGTATCCGCCATTTATATTGGTTGCTGTTGATATGTCTGTAATTTTAAAGATAAAAGAACTGTATATTGTTCCTGTTGCGGATGGAAAAGTAATAAAAGGGTCGTTTCCTGAGCCATCAAAAGAAGCTGAATTACCTAAAGAAGCTGTTAATCCTGCAATTGATAAGTTGCCAGCTGTTAATATAACACTATCACCTGCTGTAGATGATACATCCCAATAAGAATCACTAGCTAAAGTAGTTCCTACGGTTTGAGGAAAAGTTTCTTCTATTGGAAATGATAATGGAACAACACAATTGTTGGGGCTATTTATAGATATCAACTCATTACATAAGCCTCCATCTGCGACTGTAACATCTATATTTGTTCCTTCAGTAATGCCGTTAATTTGTATTACTCCCGAAGGCGAAACTGCTGGGTCATCTCCTGCAATAGTGCCAGCGGTAGTATTAACAACTAAACCGGCTACTCCTCCTGAATATGCAATTGTTACATTATATGTGTCAGAGGTATCAACAGACCCTGTAAAGGTTTGGCATATTGCAGTAGTTGTTCCGTAAGAAAAAGCACAACTAGGTGCAACACCAGAGCGTACTTTAAAATTATCAACTCCAGCATAATCAGAGCCTCCATTTTGAATAGTAATAATTGATATACTTACATTATTAATAGCATCAGGTACTGAAATTGAGTAAGAAGTCCATGCGTCTGTGTTTTTATTTAATTCAACAGAACCTTGACTAATATCATCAAAAAACACCTCAGCAGCAATTGAGTCAGTGCCATCAAAACCATCCGTAATATATTGAAAAGAAATTTCAACACCTGTTTCTCCTGCAATGTTTACATTAGGAAAAGTTAACGTACTAGGACTACCTGCTAGTGTACCTCCATTCCCGTTTGCTAAATCTCTCATTCCCCAAAAATTAGCTCCGTTTTGTGGCGCTGTTACTGTTCCTCCTAATGTTGCAACTACTGCCCAAACATCAGCTCCTACACTGTATGTTGCTGGAGATTCTACCTGTATCCAGTTATCAGCTCCTGCTTCAAAGTCTTGAAACGCTAAGGTTACTTGTCCAAAAGACAAAGATGTTACCATAAAAGTAACTAATAATAAGTAAATGTTCTTCATAGTTATAGTTATTAAAAAAATTAGATAAATTGTAAAAGACAAAGATAATAAAAATAAAATTAAGAACAAATAACGTTTTAGTAACTACTAAATTTAAAAGCAATAACTTTTATACTATCTTTGAAAAATATTTACAGTATATACCTATGGATAATACGCAAATTAAAATTTTATTGATAGATGATGATCTTGATATTTTAGACATTGTAAAATATAATTTACAGTCTGAAAGTTACCAGGTTTTTACTGCGACAAATGGAAAAAAAGCAATAGATGTTGCTGTAAAGGAAATACCGCATCTTATAATTTTAGACGTAATGATGCCCGTTATGGACGGTATAGAAGCCTGTGAGCATTTACGAAATTTACCACAATTAGACCATACAATAATAACGTTTTTAACCGCAAGAGCAGAAGATTACTCGCAAGTAGCAGGTTTTAATGCAGGTGCAGATGATTATATTGCAAAACCAATACGCCCAAAAGTATTATTAAGCAAAGTAAAAGCTCTTTTAAGACGCGTAGAAACTAAAATTAACAATGAAAAAACACTTGTTTTAGGGACGCTAACTATTCTTGTTGATCAACACAAGGTACTTAAAAACAAACAAGAACTTAATTTACCTCGTAAAGAATTTAAACTACTACTATTATTAACCTCAACACCTAATAAAGTATTTACGCGTAACGAAATATTAGACACTGTTTGGGGTAGCGAAGTGGTTGTAGGTGACAGAACTATTGACGTTCATATTAGGAAATTAAGAGAAAAAATAGGTGATAAATCTATTAAAACTATAAAAGGAGTTGGATATAAATTTGTAGGTATCGATGAATAAATTCAAAAAAAAATATTACCTCTCGGTATTCTCATCATTATATATAACTTTGGCTTTAACCACTATTGTTGTTGTTGTTTTCTTTTCAGAAGCAACTATATATTCCTTTATTACATTTGCAATAATAACATATGTTACTTGTTTTTTTATCATTCAATTTAAAGTAGAACATTTTATTTATGAGCAGATAAAAAAGATATATGACGAGATTTCCTTGTTAGAAAACACCTCTTTTACAGAAGGTGCAGTAACTACAGATATTAAAAGTTTAACCCGAAAAGTAGAAAAATACGCAAGAGATAAAAAGATTGAAATAGAAACCCTGAAAGGAAGAGAGCAATACCGAAAAGAGTTTATAGGAAATATTGCGCATGAGTTTAAAACACCGTTATTTACGGTGCAAAGTTATATAGAAACCTTAATAGATGGTGCTTCAAAAAACCCAAAATTACTTAAAAAATATTTAAACAGAGCGAATAAAGGAATTGATAGATTGCTTTATATTGTAAAAGATTTAGATATGATCACCAAATTAGAAGTAGGCGATTTAAACCTTAGTTTTTCTAAATTTAACAGTATAGAAGTTATACAAAGTGTTTTTGATTTGTTAGAAATGAAAGCTGCTAAAAAAAATATCACTTTAGTTTTTGATAAAGATTACCAGAAACCTGTTTTTGTATATGCAGATGAAAAAAGGATACAGCAAGTAGTCATGAATTTAGTAGTAAATTCTATAAAATATGGTTCCGAAAATGGCACTACGGAAGTAAGTATCGAAAGCCTTACCAATTCAAAATTAATAATACGTATAACCGATAACGGCAGTGGTATTGAAGCACAACATTTACCTCGTTTATTTGAACGTTTTTATAGAGTCGATAAAAGTGGGTCAAGAAATAAAGGAGGTTCGGGTTTAGGGCTGTCGATAGTAAAACATATTTTAGAAGCGCATTACGAGCGAATTTATATAGAAAGTGAACCAAATATTGGATCGGAATTTTCGTTTACATTAGAAAAAACAGAAATACTAAACATTAATTAAAAATACGAAACAACTTCGTGAAGTCAGTTTTTACAACACTCGCTAACCCTTTATAGTTTTCAACTTCAGCAAGTGCATTAATTTTAAATTTATGTTGTGTTGCAAACGGAGCAACACCTAACTGTTGCAGCCTTTTTGCTAAATATAATTGCTCCGTTTGGCCAGGAGTTGGTATAAAAAATGCTTTTTTATGTAATATTGCCAAATCCATAATTGTGGTATAGCCAGATCTTGCAATAATAACTTTACTACCTTGTATAATTTCAGCCAATGCTTTTGAGGTCATAAAATTATAAATAATAATATTATTTTGCTGTACAAAAGTTTGTTTAGAAGCCAAGTTCCCTAAAACAAAAGCCACTTTTTTATCTGTATTTTTAAACTCCAATAACAGTTTTTCTTTTAACAAGCTACGCTGTGGTTCTGGACCAGAAAGCAACACCAAATAATCGTATTGTGTTGTCGTTTTTGTTTTTTGAAACCGACTTAAAACACCTATATGTTTTGCAAAAAAATTTTTGTTTTTAAATTGACTGAGCTTTCCTGTAAAATTATCTGTAGTATTAAAGTCAGGAATCCAACATTCCTTAAATTTTCGAATAATATGTTGATGTATTTTGCTGCTAAAAAAAGTAAAACATCCATTTAAAACAGTAAGTTGATGTGTTATGTAAATTGACGGAACCGTAGCGTTATAAACCCCAAATCTATTGTCCGAAATAATACCATCTATTCTGTTTTCTGTAACCAATTTTGCAACCAATTTTTGTTCCTGTTTTGCAGTTTTTATAATTTTTGGAAGTTGTAACGCTAATTTTAATTTAAAAAACCATCCTTTTTTAGTATATTTAATATCATATTCCGGTAAAGTAAGCGCTTCTAATGTAGGAAATTCTTTTTTTAATAACGCAAGCGCATCACCGTCAGACGCTAAAATAGGTGTAAAATTAGCACGTTGCAAGGCGTAGATTATAGGTATACAGCGAGTTGCATGTCCTAGTCCCCAGTTTATAGGCGCTACAAGTATGTTTTTTTTTGCATTCATTTATAAAAAGCAAGTTAGCAATTTATGACTATTCACAGTTAATTTTTTTACTTTTACACAAAATTAAAAAAGTGGGAAGTAAAAATAAATTAAAACGCTTTAA
>CAZWNY010000033.1:0-21505 GCA_964635575.1 uncultured Kordia sp.
CTTCTCCAATTACCGATATCACTCCTGCTCCACCTGCTAAGGTTATGGGTAAAGCCATCATATCGTCTCCTGAAATTACTAAAAAATTTGTTGGTTTATTTTTGATGATTTCCATTGCTTGTACTAAATCTCCTGCCGCTTCTTTTACTGCTATTACGTTTTCAAAATCGTTTGCTAAACGAACAATTGTTTCTGGCAACATATTAGATGCTGTACGACCTGGCACATTATATAGTATAATTGGCTTTGGAGATGCTGTTGCTACCGCTTTAAAATGTTGATAAATTCCTTCCTGACTGGGTTTGTTGTAGTATGGAGAAACCGACAAAACGGCATCAAAATCGGATAAATCGGTTGTTTTTAATTGACGTACTACATCGGCAGTATCGTTTCCTCCAATACCTAAAACCATTGGTAAACGGTTGTTATTTACTTTGGTAATTTCAGCTATTACTTGTTTTTTTTCTTCCGAAGACAATACTACGCTTTCTCCTGTTGTTCCTAAAACTACTAAATATTCTACTCCGCCATCTATTACATAATTTACAATGCGCTCCAATGCTTTAAAATCGATGCTTTTATCGGTATTAAAAGGAGTTATTAAAGCTACTCCTGTTCCTGAAAATTTATTCATTTATATTTTATTTAAAAGGGTTAAATATTTTTTTAATTCGAATGTAAATTCCGTTATATTATTAATGTTTGTAGCTATCGAAAAATCATTTATTTTAGGGTTTATACTTGTAAATCCTATCTTAAACTCAGCTTCGGACTGTACTGATGCCAAATTTAACAACAATTTATCTTCTGTATAAAAGTTTAACAAACAATCAAACTTTGTATTTGTAAACTGTTTTACAATCGACACATTTATTTTTCCGTTAAAACCTAAATCCGATTTTGTAAACACCTTTTTATTTATTGCTAATTGAGCTTGTTTTTTATCGGGATAATAATATAATATTGTAATGTTTTCATTATTGGTTTTAAAAACAGAAACTATTTCATTGATGTACGGAAAGCTTTCATAAACAGTTGCATCAACCAAAATACCAATAGTTTTAATGATGTTGTTATTTAAGTTTCTAGGTTGTTGTAGTATCTTATCTATATACTTTTTAGCAGATTTTTTTTTGAATCCTTTTAAAAACATTAACTTTACATTTTTGTGTTTCACAAAAATACGTTTACCAAACGCATTATACAACTTTATATGAAAAAACTCAGTCTATTATTTTTTATTTTTCATTTACTAATTTCTTCTTGTAAATCAGTAACTTCTTATTCTGAAAAAGAAACTCAACAGCTTTATAAAACACAAGCCACACAAATAAAAATAGATAGTACAACTGCTAAAAACAAACGTATAAACGATTTTATAAAGCCATTTAAAACGCATTTAAATAACGAATTAGATGCTGTTTTATGCACTACTCCTATTAATTTAACTCGTACTGACGGAAAATTAGAAAGCAGCTTAGGTAACTTAATGGCAGACATTTGTTACTCACAAGGAAATCCTAAATTTAAAAATAAAACATCATACGAAATAGATTTTGTACTTCTAAACTATGGAGGAATTAGAGCCGCAATACCAAAAGGAAATATTACTGCTAGAAACGCTTTTGAAGTGATGCCTTTTGAAAACGAAATGATAATTGTTGAATTAACTGGGGAAAAAGTAAAAGAATTACTCACTTATTTAACTACACAAAAAAAAGCACATCCTATTGCAAATATACGATTAGAACTAAAAAACAATAATTACCAAAATGTAACGATTAACAACAAACCTTTTAAGGTTATTAAAAATTATTTTGTATTAACTTCTGATTATTTACAACAAGGTGGCGACAAAATGTACTTTTTTAAAAACCCTGTTTCTCTACATAAAATTGATTATAAAATACGAAATGCGTTAATTGATTATTTTAAAAAAGCAACCATAATTACACCTAACCTTGACAATCGATTTAGTAATGCAAAATAGAAGAGAATTTTTACAAAAAACAGCTGCTACCACAGCTTTTATTGGCCTAGGAGGTTTAACATTACCTTCATTTGTTTCCCCTAAAGATAAAAAAATCACCATTTTACATACTAATGATGTGCATAGCCAAATAGAACCATTACCTAAAAATCATTATAAATATCCCAATTTAGGAGGTTTTGCACGTAGAGCAACTATTATTGATGCAATTAGATCCAAAAACCCAAACACCTTATTGTTAGATGCTGGAGATATTTTTCAAGGAACTCCTTACTTTAACTATTTTGGTGGCGAATTAGAATTTAAATTAATGAGTATGCTTGGGTACGATGTAGCTACTTTAGGTAATCATGATTTTGACAATGGTATTGATGGTTTTTATAAACAATTACCTAATGCAAATTTTAGCTTTGTTTCAGCTAATTATAATTTTTCCAACACTATTTTAGACGGAAAAGTAAAGCCTTATAAAATTATTAATAAAGACGGTATAAAAATAGGAGTTTTTGGATTAGGAGTTGCTTTAGAGGGTTTAGTTACTAAAACATTATATAAAGAAACTAAGTATTTGGACCCAATAGAAACCACAAAAGACACTGTTAAACAACTAAAAGAAGTGGAACGCTGCGATTTAATTATCTGCTTATCACACTTAGGGTATTATTATAAAAAAAATCCTTCTAAAATTTCTGACTTAATTTTAGCCAAACAAACAAAAGATATTGACCTAATTATTGGCGGACACACACATACTTTATTATCAAAACCTACTCTTAAAAAAAATAGCGTAGGTAAAAATGTTTTAATTAATCAATGCGGAAAAAGTGGTATTTATATGGGAAAAATAGATTTTTATTTTTCTTCCGATGGTCGTAAAACGGTTAAAGGAAAATCGATACTGATATAGTTTTAAAAATTTCAAACGGGTTCTAGTCCTTTTTTCAACCCTTTATTTTATTTGTTTTTTAATAATAACTCCAATATTTGCTTCAATATTAATTTAAACATATTTAATTATGAAACATGTATTGATAGCAGCAGCTTTATGTATCAGTAACTTTTTATTTGCTCAAGAAAGCGCAACAAGTAAAAAAGGGATTCTAAGTTTTGAATCGGAAATTGTAGATTACGGAACTATTAATCAAAATGAAGATGGAAACCGATCCTTTAAGTTTACAAACACAGGAAACGCTCCTATTGTAATTACAAAAATAAAAGTAAGTTGCGGTTGTACCATTGCCACCAAACCAAACAAACCTATTATGCCAAACGAAACCGCCGAAATTGGTGTAAAATATGCCACCAACCGAGTTGGAGCATTTTCTAAAACAATTACAATTACCTCTAACGCAGTAAAAGGCAGTAAAACACTTCGTATAAAAGGTGTTGTTATAAAACCAATAAAAATAGACGATGTGCAAATAACAAAAACTGGTTTATAGTTAAACTATTTTTTTTTAACATAAATTAGCATCAATTCGCATCATTGTTAGACAAGGCAAACAGACTTCTAGTTTTTCTTGTAATTTTTTTTCCACAAGTACACACAAATAATTTATTTAAAACTATGTTTTGATTCTCCTTTATTTTGAAGAAAAATTCGTGTATTTGTGGCATTTTTAACAACATATGCATTTGTTCTGAATCGTTTACAGTGCAAATTTTATAAAACAATTATCTTTATTATCTTGTACGCTTATGCAATACAAAATTAACTGCCTTTTATTACTACTTTGTTTTCAAACGCAAGCACAATTCCAATTTTCTGGAAAGGTAAACAATGATTACACAAACGCTATTGCATATTTAAGTGTGATTGATAATTATAATAAAACCAATTTGTTTTTAGTAGAACATATTTTACAAGAATGTCATATTGACAGTTTAGGTACTTTTAATTTTTATGGAGATTTTTTGAAGAAAGAAAATAAAATTTATAACATACATATTGACAACTGCAAAAACGAAATTACAGATTACAAACACATGATTAACCATTGTGATGATAGCCTATCCATCCTTTTTATAGCCAATAATACCGATACTGTTTATTTCCCCTTAAATGAATTATCACAAGCACTTTGTAGCATTTCAGAAGGAAAACTACACACTAAAGCAATTCGAAAAATTGATTCGTTACAAGAAACTTTACTAAATAATTTACGGTACAACAGAAACGATATTCAACGAAAAATTACGTATCAAAATAGTTTTAACGAATTACAAAAATTTAGCAAAACCTTTAAAGAGCCAATTGCCGAATTATATGCGTTTCAGTTATACGCAAAAAATAATTCTATTTACAATTCTTATTACTTAAACGATTTAAAAAAATCGGATTATTATTTAAACCTATTAAACCGTTTAGAAAAAAAACAACCAAACACTACATATACATTACAATTTAAGCATGATTTATTACAAAATAAATATCCTTTATTAAACAAACCTAAAAAAGACAATTCCTTTTTTGTTTATTTTTTTGCAGGACTGTTATTTATTTCATTGCTTTTAAACTTTATATTATACCGAAAACAAAAAACAGTTACCATTAAAAAAATAAATTATAAAGACGTATTGACGCCTCAGGAACAAAAAGTATTAAAAAACATACATTTAAAATTAAGTAATAAGGAAATTGCCAACACTCTTTTTATTAGTATAAGCACCGTAAAAACACACATTAACAGTATTTATTCGAAATTAAATATCTCATCTAGAAAAGAAACAGACAACTTTTTTTAAGTTTTGATACTTTCAATACGCCTATTGTTTGCGTAAGAAACTGAAATTCTGAAATTGCAATTTTTTTAAATTGACGAGCAACTATATTATTTAATTTTATAATATCCACATTTTAAATAAGCACCTTCTGGGAAAGATTCTAAAATAGGATGATCTTCATCATGATAGGTTTTATCAATATTTACAACTAATTTTGATGCGTTTTGTATTTCAGCTTCGCAAATATCGAAAAAATCATCTGTAGTAATACGAGATGAGCAAGACGCTAAAACTAACAATCCGTTTTTATTTACTAGTTGAGCTCCCAAACGAGCTAAACGAGCATAACTGTGTTTTGCTTTATCAACTTCTTTTTCGCTTTTTGCGAAAGAAGGCGGATCAATAACTACAATATCAAACTTTTTACGGGCTTTTATTAATTGTTGCAACCCTAAAAATGCATCAATTGCCATGGTTTTATGTGTTCCTATATATTTGTTTAATTTTCCGTTTTCGACTGCCATTTTTAATGCCTGCACACTAATGTCTAAACTTATTACTTCCGTTGCTCCATTTGCTAATGCGTGTACCGAAAATCCTCCTGCATAAGAAAATACATCTAAAACAGTTTTGTTTTCAGCCAATATTCCTACTCGCTTTCTGTTTTCTCGATGATCTAAAAAATATCCTGTTTTATGTCCGTAAATTACGTTTGCTGAAAAATTAATTCCGTGTTCTGTAAACAACACAACCTCATCGGTTAAGGTTCCGGAAATCACTTGCCCATCTTTTAAATCGTGTTTTTCTTTTAGTTTTTCTAAGTTTCTACTTAAACGTAATATTGCGGTATTGCATTGGCTTTTATCTAACAAACTACTTAGTATTGTTTCTAAATACGGAAACCATATTGCCGAGTACAATTTTACAACCAATACATTTGCATATACATCAGCTATAAAACCTGGGAAACCGTCTGCTTCTCCAAACAAAAAACGATAGCTATTGGTTTCTGTTTTTAAAAGCGTTTCTCGTTTATTGAAAGCAATATCTACTTTGTTTTTAAAAAAGGTGCCGTCTAATTTTTGTGGCTTATGAAAGTGTAATAATTTAATGCGTATTGGCGAATATGGATCATACAAACCAAATGCTAAAAATTTATTTTTTCGGTTGTCATATATCACTACAACATCTCCTGCTCTGGCGTTTCCTTTTTGTTTGGTAATGCTTTCATCAAAAACCCAAGGGTGCATTTTTTTTACCATACGTTCTGCTTTTGGACGCAAACGTACCGAAATGGTTTTGGTTTCTATTTTTAAATTTATTTTCATTTAGTTGGCTAAGATACTATTTTATAAGAAAGTTTATACAAAGTCCGATAAAATATAGAAGACCGATTCGCGGTATAACAAAGAAAGGAAAGATAAAATACTTAATTGCATTTGCTTAATTAGCGTTACTTAATCTGTGCAAGATAAAAAACGCCTTCAGAAATGAAAGCGTTTTTTATCTATTATTATAATTTATAGTTTAGTATATATGACAAAAATTGAAGGTTCTTTATTTTACAGAACTAAATGATTTATTTTCAATACCTAACAAATCTTAAAGCTTGTTGGGTTTAAAAATTTATTGTTTTACTTCTTCATTTTTATAGTTAAATAAATCATCTATTTTCATTTCTTTTACTTTACCTAACTTTGCTAAAGCGTTCATATCTATATCTTTTTTGTTACCAATAACGAGTACATTATATTTCTCTCCTTTTATGTTTTCGTTAAAAAAGGCTTTTAAATCGTCCATTGTCATTTCACTAATGATATTGTACATTTCCTCTCGGTTATCGTTATCAATCCCTAGTTTTTGAAGCCGTTCATAATTCCAAAATATATTCGATTTTGTAATCCGTTCTGCTGCAATTTTCTTTAATGTAGCTTTTTTAGCAGCATTAAATTGTTCTTCTGCTGCAGGCATATCATTCATTAACTCCATCATTGCCTCTATTGCTTGTTCCATTTTATTGGCTTGTGTTCCAACATACGCCATAACGTAATTAGGTTCACCTTTTTTATTGGCATTACTATAACTTGCAAAAGCAGAATATGCTAAGGATTTAGATTCTCTAATTTCTTGAAATACAATAGATGATAATCCGCTACCAAAATAAGTATTAAACAATTTAGAAGCTGCCATATTTTTTGGATTAAAAGGGTCTCCTTTTGCTAATAATAACATTTCTGCTTGAACCATATCATAATCTACAAAATATACGTTTCCTCCTGTTTCTTGTGCTATATAAGTTATAGCTTCTGGGTATTCTTTTAGTTCAGCAGGTACTTTATGTGATTTATTTAGTGCAGCAACTGCTGCGTTTACGTCTTTACCATAATAAAAAATACGTTGTTTAAAGTTACGCATTTCTTTTACCAAAGTTACTAACTCATCAGGGTTTATAGCTTCTAATTCGTTTAATTGATAAATGTTTCTTAAACGAGAATTTTCTCCGTATTTTCCATAATTAGAAAGTCCATTCCATAAAATGTTCCCTTTTTGTGTTTTTCCGTCTAAACGTTGTTTAGCAATTTTTTGAACATATTTTTTATAGGTTTCTGGGTTGGCTACTGCGTTTTCCCACAAATGCTCTAATAGTTCTAATCCCTTTGGTAAATTTTCTTTTAAACCGCTCAAACCAATGTATGATTTATCGTTTCCTGCACTTACGTGATATGAAATCCCTATTTTATAAAACTCTTTCTTTAATTCTTTTGGTGAGTATTTATCGGTTCCTAAATAGTCTAAATAACCAACTGCTAAACCTAGTTTTTTATTATTATCGCGACCCATATCAAAAATAATATTTAAGTTGAATAAATCGTTCTTTTTATTTTCGATATATGATACCTGAATACCATTGTTTAATTTTACATTTTTTATTTTCTTTTTATAATCGATAAATAAAGGTTGTAATTTTTCAGATTTTACGTTACTAAATTGTTGCATAAAATCCGATTGTTTTCCTCTGTTTAAATTAATTGGTGTTATACCTGGATTTTTAACTTTTTTAATATTTTTATCCTCTCCTTTACGTTTGTAAGTAATTACATAGTTTTCTTTGTAGAATTCATTTGCAAAGGCTACTAATTCATCTTTTGTAATCTTTCTTAAATCGTCTAAAAATCGTACTTTATCGCTCCAATTTTCATGATGTATAAATGCATTGTAATATGCACCCGCTAAAGCAGTTGAATTTTCGTATTGTTTTGTTTTAGATAATTTTAAATCGTTAATAACTGCTGTTAGCATCCATTCTTCAAATTCGCCGTTTTTTAATTTATCTATTTGTGCTAATAGCAAATCTTTTACCTCATCTAAAGTTTGACCTTCTTTTGGTGAACCTGTAAATTGGTGGTAACCGTAGTCATTTAAAAACGTTGGCGAACTGCTTGCTTTTTGAACTGCTTGTTTTTGGTTTAGGTTTAAATCTATTAATCCTGCCTTACCGTTAGACAAAACCATATCTGCTAAGGTTAATAGTTTTGATTGTTCTGACCCTATCGACTCTGCTCTAAATGCTATTGAAACCCATTCTGATGTTGGCCCGAATACTTCTTTGGTTATTGGTGTTGTTATCGGTTCTTCTTTTGGTAAGTTTGGGTGTACTACTTCTTTACGTTCCATTTTCCCAAAGGCATCATCTATCATTTCAATTGTGGTATCAAAATCGAAATCTCCTACTAAAACCATTGCCATATTATTGGGTACATAATATTTGTTGAAGTAGTTATGAATATCTATCATAGATGGATTTTTTAAATGTTCAGCAACACCTATTGTACTTTGTTGTCCGTATGGGTGATTTGGAAATAAACCTCCTAGCATTGCTGCATAACTTTTACGCCAATCGTTATCTTGCCCTCTATTAAACTCTTCAAAAACAGCTTCTAACTCGGTATGGAATAAGCGTAAAACGAGTTCATTAAAACGTTCACTTTCTACACTTAGCCATTTTTTTAATTCGTTAGCAGGAATTTTATTTTTATAAATAGTTTCTTCAAACCAAGTATGTGCATTTGTACCTGTTGCTCCTAATGAGCTAATCATTTTATCATATTCATTAGCAACTGTGAAATTAGAAGCTTTTAAAGAAACTTTATCTATTTCTTTATATATTTCTACTTTTTTTTCTTGATTTGGTTCTGCACGCATTTTTTCGTACAAATCGGATATTTTTTTTAAGTATTCTTTTTCCTTTTCCCAGTCTTGAGTTCCTATTTTAGAAGTTCCTTTAAATACCATGTGCTCTAAATAGTGTGCTAAACCAGTAGACTCTTTAGGGTCATAATTTGAACCTGCACGAACGGCTATATAGGTTTGGATTTTAGGTTCGTTTGTGTTTTTACTTAAATATACTTTTAAACCGTTATCTAAGGTATATAAACGCAAACCTGTTGGGTCATCATCTACCGTTTCGTAGGTATATCCTTTTGCATCTTTTTGCTGATGCATTTCATAGTTGGTGCTTTCGGAGTTGGATTCTGTTGATTTTTTACAACTGATTACTGAAAAACACAGCAATACAAAAATGTATAGTTTTTTCATTTTTATTTTTAATATTAAATTAATTACGCTAAAGGTAATAATAAAATTGTGATTTTTAGTTTTTTAACAAGAAAATGCCTTCATTTCTGAAGGCATTTTCTTGTTCTTTTATGATGTTTTATTTAGTTTACGCCCATTATTTCGGCTACTTTTTTACCAATTTCGGCAGGAGAATTTACTACGTGTATTCCGCAAGCTCTCATAATTTCTTTTTTTGCTTGTGCGGTATCGTCAGATCCGCCAACTATTGCGCCTGCATGTCCCATTGTACGTCCTGCAGGAGCAGTTTCTCCAGCAATAAACCCAATAATAGGTTTTTTACTTCCACTTGCTTTATACCAATTAGCAGCGTCAGCTTCTAATTGACCTCCAATTTCTCCTATCATAACGACACATTCTGTTTCAGGGTCATTAATTAGTAATTCAACTGCTTCTTTTGTGGTTGTTCCAATAATTGGATCGCCACCAATACCAATAGCGGTTGTAATTCCTAAACCTTCACGCACTACTTGGTCTGCTGCTTCATATGTTAATGTACCTGATTTAGATACGATGCCTACATTTCCTTTTTTAAATACAAACCCTGGCATAATACCTACTTTTGCTTCACCTGGAGTAATTACGCCTGGGCAATTAGGACCGATTAAACGCGCTCCGCTTTCTTTTACGTAAGCGTTCGCTTTAATCATATCGGCAACAGGAATGCCTTCTGTAATAGTAATAATTACTTTTATACCTGCTTCTGCTGCTTCCATAATTGCGTCTGCAGCAAATGCTGGTGGTACAAATATAATAGTTGTATCTGCTTTTACTTTTTCTACTGCTTCTGCTACAGTATTAAATACAGGTTTACCTAAATGCTCTTGACCTCCTTTTCCTGGAGTTACGCCACCAACTACATTGGTTCCATAATCAATCATTTGGCCAGCATGAAAAGTACCTTCTCCCCCTGTGAATCCTTGAACTATAATTTTTGAATCTTTATTTACTAATACACTCATTTTAATTTCGGTTTATTTTTTCCTTCACAAAAGTAACTTATTTTTATTTTTTAAAATAACTTTTATCAAATTTTTTATTTATTTTGATAATCTTCTTAATGTAGCTATTTCTTTTAAGCGTTGACGTGATTCTGTTATTGGTGTACCAAAGTAGGATTTATCTCCTTTTACCGATTTTGTAACTCCTGTTTGCCCCATTATGATTGCTCCTTTACCTATGGTTATTCCGCTAGCAGTACCAACTTGCCCCCAAATAGTTACATTGTCTTCTATTATACAGCAACCTGCAATACCAACTTGCGATGCTATTAAGCATTTTTTACCGATAATGGTGTCATGACCTACTTGAATTTGATTGTCCATTTTTGTTCCTTCTCCGATAGTCGTATCACCTGTTACTCCTTTGTCTATTGTACATAATGCGCCAATATCAACATTATTTTTTATAACGACTCTTCCACCAGATAATAGTTTGTCTCTATATTCAGAACGGTTTTTGTAATAAAAAGCATCTGCTCCTAAAATAGATCCTGAATGAATGGTTACATTATCGCCAATAATGGTATCATTATAAATGGTAACATTAGCATGTATTAAACAGTTTTTACCTATTTCAACTTGATCTCCTATAAAAACACCTGGTTGAATAACGGTGTTTTTTCCTATTATTGCAGATTCAGAAATTAAAGCATTGGCTTTTTGAAACGGTTTAAAGTATGTTGTTAATTTATTAAAATCTCTAAAAGGATCGTTTGAAACTAACAATGCTTTCCCTTCAGGGCATTTCACGTCCTTATTAATTAAAATTACAGTTGCAGCAGAGTTTAATGCGGTATCATAATATTTAGGATGATCTACAAATACGATGTCTCCTGTTTTAACTACGTGAATTTCATTCATCCCTAAAACAGGAAAATCAGGTTTCCCTATATATTTTGCATTTATAATGGTTGCTATTTGTGCTAAGGTATATTGTTGAGGGAATTTCATTTTATAAAATTTTTATTTACTTTTTTTGTCCGTATATAATTACTCTGGCAAATAGATAATACATAAATGGTATTTTAGAGGTATATACATCTAATTTATATCCTAATTTATTTATTTTATTGTCGTAATTTTTATCTCCATATATTTTTAGCGATATAAAACCAAAAATTACACTGAAAAAATCAAAAAAGTGATGATCAAAAGTGAATTTTTTTTTAATTAACTTAAGGTCTGTTGTAATTAACGCATGCTCATCGGGTGTGCGTTCTTTTTTATTTAAAAAACGATATATTTTATATATTGGATTCATGTTAAGAGGCTCTAAAAAAACTATTTTTCCTCCTGGCTTCAACACTCTATGGATATGATTTACAGACATTTTAACATCTAAATGATGTAATATCGCGCCTCCAAAAACAATATCAAATGTTTCATTTGGGAACGTTAGATTATTGGCATCCATTAAATGAAATTCCGTTTCAAAATTTTTATTTTTCGCTAATAAAGTTCCTCTCTCTAATTCTGCTTCTGAAATGTTAATACAAGTTAATTTTTTAGGCTTTGTGGTTTCATTAAACCAAGAAGACCAAGCATAAGAACCTATTTCCAATACATTTTTTCCAGAAAAATCTTGAAGTAAATTGTCGAGTATTTTTTTTTCTCTTTTATAGGAGTAAAAAAAGGCGTGTCTGCGTAATTTTTTAATTTTTGTTCGGTCAAGTTTACGTTCGTTCCAGTATTCCCTTTCGGTTTTATTTATTTCTTCAATACTTTTTTTCATTTCATTTACGCTTTAACTCTTTCTTTATAGGTTCCTTTAGCGGTATCTACTTTTATTAAATCGCCTTCATTAATAAATAAGGGTACGTTTACTGTTGCTCCGCTTTCTACTGTTGCAGGTTTTGTTGCGTTGGTAGCGGTGTTTCCTTTTACACCAGGTTCTGTATGTGTTATTTTTAAAATTACACTTGCTGGCATATCAACCGATAATGGCATTTCATCTTCTGAGTTAATCAAAATAGTCACTACTTCTCCTTCTTTTAATAATCCTGGAGCATCTAATGTGTTTTTTTCTAATGTAATTTGATTATAATCTTCGGTATTCATGAAGTGATAGGTATCGCCTTCTGGGTATAAAAACTGAAACTTATGGGTTTCTACACGTACATCGTCTAATTTTCTTCCTGAAGGAAAGGTGTTATCTACTACTTTACCTGTGGTTACACTTTTTAATTTTGTACGTACAAATGCAGGACCTTTTCCTGGTTTTACGTGTAAAAATTCTATTATTTTATAGATGTCATTATTAAATCTAATGCACAATCCGTTTCTTATGTCTGAAGTATCTGCCATAATTTTTTATTTAATTTTTAAAATATCCTTTCATAATTCCTCTTTTTGAGTTTTTTATGAACATTAAAATTCTATCTCTTTCTTGTGTTGCTTCCATTTCTGCTTCAATTATTGCTGTAGCTTGTGTGGTGTTATTTTTACTTTGATATAGTATTCGGTATATATTTTGTATTTCTCTAATTTTTTCAGTTTTATAACCTCTACGTCTTAGTCCTACTGAATTAATTCCTACATAAGAAATTGGTTCACGTGCTGCTTTTACAAATGGTGGCACATCTTTACGAACTAATGTTCCGCCTGTTACAAATGCGTGTTCTCCAATACTACAAAATTGGTTTACAGCAACCATACCTGCTAATATTACGTTATCGCCAACATTAATATGACCTGCTAACGTGGTATTATTTGAAAATATACAATTATCACCTACAATACAGTCGTGTGCAATGTGGCAATATGCCATAATTAAACAGTTGCTGCCAATTACCGTTTTCATGCGGTCGGTTGTTCCTCTGTTAATGGTTACACATTCTCTAATAGTTACGTTATCGCCTATTACTGTTAATGTATCTTCATCATTATATTTTAAATCTTGCGGTACTGCGGAAATTACTGCTCCTGGAAAAATATTACAGTTTTTACCAATTCTTGCGCCTTCCATTATGGTTACGTTAGATCCTATCCATGTACCATCTCCAATAATTACATTGTTGTGTATAGTTGTAAAAGGCTCTATAACTACATTTTTAGCAATTTTTGCTCCTGGATGTACGTACGCTAAAGGTTGATTCATTTGTTTTAGTTTTTAAGTTAACTATTATTTTGCGTTTGGTTTTCTAGCAATTTGCGCCATTAATTCAGCTTCACAAACTACTTTTCCGTTTGCATATGCAAATGCTTTCATGTGGCAAATTCCTCTTCTTATTGGTGTAATTAGCTTACAGTCAAAAAATAAGGTGTCTCCGGGCAATACTTTTTGTTTGAATTTAACTTTATCTATTTTCATAAAAAAAGTTAGATAATTTTCAGGGTCTGGAACGGTACTTAGCACTAAAATTCCTCCTGTTTGTGCCATTGCTTCTATTTGTAAAACTCCTGGCATAACAGGTGCTCCTGGAAAATGTCCTACAAAAAAGGGTTCGTTCATCGTTACGTTTTTCATTCCTACTACGGACGAATCGGTTAGTTCTAATATTTTATCTATTAATAAAAACGGTGGCCGATGTGGTAACATATCCATTACTTGATGGATGTCCATTGCTGGTGGTTTTGTTAAATCGTAAGTAGGCACTTTGTTTCGTTTTTCTTTTTTAATGCGGGTTTCCATCATTTTTGCAAATTGTGTATTTACAAAATGACCAGGTTTTGTTGCAATTACTTTTCCTCTAATTCGTGTACCAATTAGTGATAAATCACCTATTACATCTAATAATTTATGACGTGCTGCTTCATTTTTATGATGAAGCGTTAAGTTGTCTAAAATTCCGTTTGCTTTTATTGAAATTTTATCTTTATTAAATGCTTTTTTTAATTTAGTCATTGTAGCATCAGATATTTCTTTATCTACATAAATAATTGCGTTGTTTAAATCGCCTCCTTTTATTAAACCATTGTCTAATAGGTATTCTAACTCATGTAAAAAGCTAAAGGTTCTTGAACAAGCTATTTCATTTTTAAAATCCGATATTTTACATAACGAGGCATTTTGAGTTCCTAAAACTTCCGTTTGATAATCTACCATTGCGGTAATTTGATACTCATCAGCAGGAATGATCATAATTTCAGCTCCTGTTTTTTCATCTTTAAATGAAAGCAATTCTGTTACAATATATTCTTCTCTTTCTGCGGTTTGCTCTTCTATTCCTGCTTTTTCTATAGCGGCTACAAAAAACCTTGAAGATCCGTCCATAATAGGAGGTTCGGAAGCGCTTAACTCAATTAAACAGTTGTCTATTTCTAAACCAACCAATGCAGCTAATACGTGTTCGGAAGTATTTATTTGCACTCCATTTTTTTCGATATTAGTTCCTCTTTCGGTTCCTGTAACTAAAGATGCTTTTGCTTCTATAATTGGCTGATTTTCCAAATCGGTTCTTAAAAATTTATATCCGTGATTTTCTGGTGCAGGTTTAAATGTTAAGGTTACATTTTTACCTGTATGAAGTCCTACTCCTGTTAGAGAGATTTCATTTTTTATGGTTCTTTGTTTTACAACGGTACTACTCATTGTTTTTTAATTTTTTTTCGATTTGATTTATTTGTTTTACAATGTTTGGTAAGTTTTTAAAATGCACGTACGATTTCACATAATTGCCATAATCTATTGCTGGCGAACCGTATAGTTTTTCGCCGTCTTTTGCTCGATGACCAATTCCTGTTTGTGCTTGTACTTTTAAATGATTCCCTAATGTTAAATGACCTGCAATACCTACTTGACCGCCTATTAAACAGTATTTTCCCATTTTTGTAGATCCTGCAATACCTGTTTGTGCGGCTATTACGGAATGCTGATCAATTTCTACGTTATGTGCAATTTGCACTTGATTGTCTATTTTTACGCCTTTTCTTAAAATGGTAGAGCCTAGTGTTGCTCTGTCTATTGTTGCTGCTGCACCAATATCAACGTTATCTTCAATAATAACATTACCTATTTGCGGTATTTTTTGAAATTCGCCATTTTTATCGGGTGAATATCCAAAACCATCTGCTCCTATAATAGCACCACTATTAATACTACAGTTTTTACCAACTACGGTTTCCGAATATAATTTTGCTCCTGAAAAAATGGTGGTATTATTTCCTATAGTTACATTGTCTCCAATATAAACGTGCGGATAAATTTTTACATTGTTTCCTAAAACAACATTGTTTCCTAAATATGAAAATGCTCCTAAATAGACATTGTCGCCATATTTGGATGTCTCGGATTGAAAACTAGGTTGCTCAACACCGACTTTATTATTTTTTACTTCGTTATAAAAAGCTAATAATTTTGCAAATGCCAATTGTGCATCGTCTACTTTTATTAAGGTTGATGTTATTTCCTTTTCAGGAACAAAATCTTTATTTACAATAGTTATTGATGCTTTTGTAGTATAAATATATTCGGTATATTTTTTATTCGACAAAAAGGTTAAAGCTCCTGCTTCTCCTTCTTCTATTTTTGCTAGCTTAGTTACTTTAGTATTCGGATTTCCTTGAATCTCTCCTTCTAAAATTTCTGCTATTTGTGTTGCTGTAAATTCCATGTATCTGCAAATATAAAAAAAGCTTACATTACTTTAGGGTAACACACAAAGTATTTTTTAACAGTTTTTGTTAACGCCTTTAAATTCAAATGATCTGATGCTTCTGAAACGTCTATTACGCTTCCGTTTTTTAATTGTATTTTTATTCCTGATTGTTGGTCGTAATATGCGGTATTGGACACTGATGATCTAAAAACAAAGTAGTTTACCTCTTCATTGGATAAATTATATTTTTGTTTTGCTTGATTTTTCAATTTTTCAAACTCCGTATCTGATATTTTAATATTTGTCAATCTAACCTTTAATAAATCTCTATTAATTAACATGGTACTTAAATTAGATAATACTACATCTTTATGATTCATCCACGATTTCATTGCCGAAACAATATCATAATCGTCTAATTTAGCAAAGGTTTCTAATGCTTTTTGATTAAAATTGGTATTGTTTATTTTATGTTGCAAAAAATACTGAAAAGATGCGCTTGCTGATAATTTTTCACCTCTTTCTGTGAGTTCTTTTGCACGTTTTAATACTCTAACTAATAGTTGCTCTGCTCCTACACCTGTTTTATGCAAATATACTTGCCAATACATTAATCGTCTTGCTAATAGAAATTTTTCTACGGAATAAATCCCTTTTTCTTCAACTACCAATTCATCATTTACCACATTTAACATGGTTATTAATCGTTCTGAATTAATATTACCTTCTGCAACACCTGTGTAAAAGCTATCTCTTTTTAAATAATCAGACCTATCCATATCAAGCTGACTACTAATTAGTTGATAAAAAAATGTGCGTGGATGTTTTCCTTCAAATATTTGTATTGCTAAAGATAATTTTCCATTAAACTTTTTATTTAATGCCTTCATGAATAGTAAAGATATTTCTTCATGTGTAATTTTTTCAACAATACTGTGTTCCATAGCATGTGAAAACGGACCATGACCAATATCATGCAATAAAATGGCTATTTGCAACGCCATAGTTTCTTCATCTGAAATTTTAATACCTTTAAAACGTAACACTTGTATTGCTTTATGCATTAAATGCATACAACCTAATGCGTGATGAAAACGGGTATGTTGCGCTCCTGGATATACTAAATAGGTTAATCCCATTTGCGACACTCTTCTTAAGCGTTGAAAATAAGGATGTTGTATAATATCGAAGATAAGTTCGTTCGGTATTGTAATAAAACCGTAAATTGGGTCGTTTAATATCTTAAGTTTGTTACTCAAATTCAAAAAAATATTTTAGTTACTGAATAGTTACAAACTTAGTAATTTTAACTTTGACAAAACCATTATTTAATGAATAAGATAAAAATTCTTTGGGCAGACGATGAAATAGATTTACTAAAACCTCATGTTCTTTTTTTAGAACAAAAAAACTGCACGGTAACCACATGCTTAAGTGGCGCAGAAGCGTTAGAACTTTTAGATTCCGAAAATTTTGATATTATTTTTTTAGATGAAAATATGCCAGGACTAACGGGTTTAGAAACCTTATCGGAAATTGCAATAAAAAAAGCACACATACCTGTGGTAATGATTACTAAAAGTGAAGAAGAATATATTATGGAAGAAGCTATTGGGTCTAAAATAGCGGATTACCTAATCAAACCTGTAAACCCTAACCAAATACTATTAAGTATTAAAAAAAACTTAGACTATTCTCGATTAATTTCGGAAAAAACTACCGCTAATTACCAACAAGATTTTCGTAAAATTACAATGGATTTGGCAATGATAAATTCGTGGGAAGAATGGATTGATTTGTATAAAAAAATAGTGTATTGGGAAATTGAACTCGAAAATATTGAAGATTCTGGTATGCAAGAAATATTAATTGCTCAAAAAGAAGATGCAAATAATCAGTTTTGTCGTTTTATAGATAAAAATTACGCTACTTGGTTTAGTAATCCTGAAAATGCACCAATGTTGTCGCATCAATTATTTAAAAAATGGGTTGTACCACAATTAAGTAACGAACAGTCTACTTTATTAATTGTAATCGATAATTTACGGTATGATCAATGGAAATCTTTTGAATCCGTTTTAGCAAATCATTATAAAAAAATAGAAGAAAAAGCATTTTTTAGCATTTTACCTACTGCAACTCAATACGCACGAAATGCTATATTTTCGGGTTTAATGCCTTCTGAAATGGAAAAACAACATCCTGATTTTTGGAAAAATGATACCGATGAAGGTGGTAAAAATATGCACGAAAAAGATTTTTTAAAAGCACAATTAAATCGACTAGGACTACAAAACATTAAACAAGAATACTATAAAATTACCAATTTAAATGCAGGGAAAAAATTAGCTAACAATTTTAAAAAATGCAAATCAAACAAACTAACAACAGTTGTTTATAATTTTGTAGATATGCTTTCGCATTCAAAAACCGAAATGGACGTTATAAAGGAATTAGCAAGTAACGACAAAGCATATCGTTCTTTAACTCAAAGCTGGTTTAAAAACTCTCCATTATTGGATATTATTATTCAAGCACAAAGTTTAAAAATGAAGTTAATTATAACTACCGATCATGGTACTATAAATAGCACCAAACCTACTAAAGTTATTGGAAATAAAAATATTAGTGATAATTTACGATACAAAACAGGTAGAAACATGACGTATGAAAAAAAAGATGTTTTAGTCGCAAAGGACCCAAAAAATATACATTTACCAAGTATTAATATTAATAGTGAATTTATTTTTGCAAAAGGAGATTTGTTTTTTGCGTACCCCAACAACTTTAATCACTATGTGAATTACTATAAAAACAGTTATCAACACGGAGGAATTTCTTTAGAAGAAATGATAATTCCGTTTGTTGTATTAGAACCCAAATAACATGTTTTTTTTTAATCTAAAATACTAAACTATTATATTGAATCAAATCTAAAATACAAATGATTAATTATCACATTAAAAATTTAGAGGAATATTATAATCAATACCAAAAATCCATTCAAAATCCTGAGTTTTTTTGGTCGGAAATTGCTAAAAAAAACTTCAATTGGTATAAAAAATGGGATCAAGTTTTAGAATGGGATTTTACGAAACCAGAAATTAAATGGTTTCAAGGAGCAAAACTAAACATTACCGAAAACTGTATTGATAGACATCTGCAAAACAAAGCAACTAAAACCGCTATTATATTTGAACCCAATAACCCTGATGAGAAAGCAGAACACATTAGCTACAAACAATTATTTGAACGTGTAAATAAATTTGCAAACGTATTAAAAAATCAAGGTGTTAAAAAAGGAGATCGAGTTTGTATCTATTTACCGATGATTCCTGAGTTGGCAATATCTGTACTAGCATGCGCACGTATTGGAGCTATACATTCAGTGGTTTTTGCAGGTTTTTCAGCCAAAGCATTATCAACACGCATTAACGATTCTGACTGTAAAATAGTAATTACTAGTGACGGCGCTTACCGTGGAACAAAAACAATCCATTTAAAAGGAATTGTAGATGAAGCTTTAAAAAATTGCCTTAATGTAAGTACCGTATTAGTAGCAAAACGTATTCATTCTAATATTACGTTAAAAAAAGACCGAGATAAATGGTTAAAACCCTTATTAAATAAAGCGTCTAATCATTGTGAACCCGAAATTATGGATGCCGAAGACCCGTTATTTATTTTATATACTTCAGGATCAACAGGAAAACCAAAAGGAATGGTACATTCCACAGCGGGTTACATGGTATATACCGCATACACGTTTAAAAATGTATTTAACTATATAAATGATGATGTATATTGGTGTACCGCAGATATTGGTTGGATTACAGGTCATAGCTACATTATTTATGGTCCGTTAGCAAATGGAGCAACAACTGTTATGTTTGAAGGCGTTCCTTCCTATCCTAATTTTGGTCGTTTTTGGGAAATTATAGAAAAACATAAAATTACTCAATTCTATACCGCACCAACAGCTATTAGGGCATTAGCAAAACAAAGCTTAGACTTTGTAAATAAACACAATTTATCGTCTTTAAAAGTACTAGGATCTGTTGGAGAACCTATAAATAAAGAAGCATGGAATTGGTATCACAACCATATTGGCAAACAAAAAACCCCAATTATAGATTCTTGGTGGCAAACCGAAACAGGCGGAATACTAATATCACCACTTCCTAACATTACACCAACAATACCAACCTATGCAACCTTACCATTACCAGGTATTCAACCTTGTTTAATGGACGAAAATTTAAACGAATTAAAAAACAATCAAGCAGAAGGACGTTTGTGTATTAAATATCCGTGGCCATCAATAGCGATTACCATTTGGGGTAACCACAAACGTTATAAAGAAACTTATTTTTCAGCTTATAAAAATAAATATTTTACAGGAGATGGTGCTTTACGTGATGCTAATGGTAATTACCGAATCACAGGAAGAGTTGATGATGTTATTATTGTATCTGGCCATAATTTAGGAACATCACCTATTGAAGATGCTATAAATGAACATCCTGAAGTTGCAGAAAGTGCAATTGTTGGTTTTCCGCATACCATAAAAGGAACTGCATTATATGGATATGTAATTTTAAAAAATAACAGCATCACTAAAAATGATCATTTAAAAAATGAAATTAATCAACTTATTGTAGAGCATGTTGGTCCGATTGCAAAATTAGATAAAATACAATTTACCAACGGTTTACCCAAAACACGATCTGGTAAAATTATGCGAAGAATATTACGAAAAATAGCCTGTAAAGACACCTATAACTTAGGCGATACTTCTACCCTTTTAAACCCTGAAATAATAAATGAAATAATGAATAATGCGTTATAATTATGAGCCAAAAGTAACTTACAGCGTATTGTTATTTTTGCATTGCATCTTCTAAAATATTTAAAATCTGACTCCAAGCGACAAGTCTATAATTTTATCATCCAATGGTAATACCTCCACTAATACTTTCCTTAAATTGTTCATTTTCATTTACTGACAAAAGATATAATACGTATTTTACGAAAGCAAAACATAAAATTTAATGCTTTATTGTCAGATAAAGTAGATAATTTTTGTGCTTTTGTTATAACCTCTTTACGTTCAGCAAGCAAATCTAAAAACAACAATAATGTCTACTATATTTTGTCCATTATGAATGTTTTTGGAGTTGGTGATGAAGTTAAAATCAATATTAATTTACGAATTAAAGAATAATTTAATCCAGAAGGTGTAGTTAAGTATTTTATGCTATTCAAGGTTGGATAATTGAAAAGCTAAGTGCAGATTCTGGCGCTTTAAATATTCCGCCAATAGATAATACTGCTAACAATTCCACTGATAGTAATGCAGATGATTTACCATTTTAGCATTTAAAAAAAATTAAAATAACTAAAAAAGCATTTTCAAGAAATTGAAAATGCTTTTTTAGTTATTTTAATTTTTTTTATTATATTTGGAATCGTAAATTTACTCAATTGTAAATTTTTTCAACTAATCCGAATTATTTTCACATAATATTCGTAATCTACTTAAGTAAGTAAATTGTATGTAAAGATAATTCATAAAAAAACCTTTTTTACCATGAATAATTCCATTTTAAAATTTGTTA
>CAZWNY010000034.1:0-19761 GCA_964635575.1 uncultured Kordia sp.
CAATCCTATCAATATTTAAATAAAAAATTGTCTTATGGTAAAATGCCAAGTGCAACATCACAATGGACAAAATTAATTATAGGTAAAATAATATATTATACGGTTTGGATAGCTTTACCTCTGTATTTAAGTTACGCTTGGTGGCAAGTTTTAATCGGATTTATGATTATGCATTACACAGCAGGAATCATTTTAAGTGTTGTATTTCAACTAGCACACGTTATGCCAAATACAGAAACGCCCTTACCTGACAAAAAAGGAAATATGAAAAATACTTGGGCAATACATCAATTATATACAACTTCTAATTTTGCACATAAAAACTGGTTAGTAGGGTTTTACACAGGAGGACTAAATCATCAAGTAGAACACCATTTGTTTAGCAACATTAGCCATGTTCATTATCAAAAAATAGCGAAAATTGTAAAAGAAACCGCAAAAGAATTTAGTTTACCATACAATGAATATAATACGATGTGGGAAGCAATTAAAGAACATTATAATCAATTAAAGGAATTAGGAAAACAACCAAAATTTGCACAATAACCTGCTAAGAATAAAAAATGAACCCACTTTCAGACAGAATTAACAGCTTACCTATATCTCAAACTTTAGCAATGGCAGCTAAAACAAGAGAATTAAAAAACCAAGGAATTGATATTATTGGGTTAAGTTTAGGAGAGCCTGACTTTAATACTCCCGATTTTATAAAAAAATCCGCAATACAAGCCATAAACGATAACTATAACTCATACACTCCAGTAAACGGATATTTAGAATTGCGAGAAGCGATTTGTAAAAAATTTAAAAGGGATAATAATTTATTTTATACACCTAATCAAATAGTCGTATCTACAGGAGCAAAACAAGCTATCGCAAACGTAGCAATGATATTACTAAACCCAGATGATGAAGTGCTTTTACCAGCTCCATACTGGGTAAGCTATTCAGCAATAGCAACATTAGGAGAAGCTACCTATAAGGAAATTCCTACTACTATTGAAAGTGATTTTAAAATTACTCCCAATCAATTAGAAGCTGCAATTACCCCTAAAACAAAATTGATATTTTTTAATTCGCCAAACAACCCAAGTGGATCAAAATATACAGAAGTAGAATATAGAGCTTTAGGAGAAGTTTTAAAAAAACATCCACACGTATATATTATTTCAGATGAAATATACGAACACATTAATTACGAAGGTAAAAACTTTAGTATCGCTTGTATTGAATACTTATACGACCGCACCATAACTATAAACGGAGTAGCAAAAGCATTTGCAATGACTGGTTGGCGGATTGGCTACATTGGGGCTCCAGAATGGATTGCAAAAGCATGTACAAAAATGCAAGGACAAATTACCAGCGGAGCAAACTGTATTGCACAACGAGCAACTATAACTGCATTAAATGCTCCAGTAAGTGAAATACAATATATGGTAACTGAGTTTAAAAAACGGAGAGATTTAGTATTAAATTTATTAAATAAAATAAAAGGATTTAAAACAAACGTACCCAAAGGTGCTTTTTATGTATTTCCAGATATTTCGTATTACTTCGGAAAAACCATAGCAGGAAGAAAGATTGTTAATGCGTCAGATTTTTCATTATTACTATTAGAAGAAGCACATGTGGCAACCGTAACAGGAGAAGCATTTGGGTCACCAAACAACATCCGTATATCTTACGCAGTAAGTGAAAATCAGTTAAAAGAAGCGTTAAATCGTATTCAAAAAATAGTTAGTTAGATGAGTTTTAATATTGTATTAATTGAACCTGAAATACCAAATAATACAGGCAATATTGGTCGGTTAAGCTTAGCCACCAATTGCAATTTACATTTAGTAAAACCCCTAGGCTTTCAAATAGACGACTCCAGAGTAAAACGATCAGGGTTAGATTATTGGAAACACGTAAACCTAGTTGTTTATGAAAGTATAGACGATTTTTTTGCTAAAAATAAAAATGAAAAAATGGTTTTTTTATCCAGTCATGGAACAAAAAATCATTGGAATATACCATTTAAGGAAAACTTATTTTTAATATTTGGAAAAGAATCAGAAGGATTGTCAAAAAAAATAACCAGTATTAACAAAAATAAACTATACAAAATACCCCTATTTGGCGAAAAAATTAGAAGCCTAAATTTAGCCAATGCAGTTGCGGTAACTATTTACGAAGGTGTACGACAAATGCAATAACAACCTATTAAAGTTTTACTTTGTAATCTGTGGTTGCTCTTTAGTTTTGCTTAAATTTAAATTATAAATAAACTGGTTTGCATTTCAAAAGTAGATTTTTTTTTAAAATCATCAGGTTTGTGCGAAAATACGTCTACTTTTTTTGAAAAATTTTCTATCATTTATTAACGGGTAATTATTGTTTAACCAAAAAATTGAATTTGCAATTCTGGATTTACACCATCGCATTTTAAAATATCTTTTTTTATTTAATAGCAATCATACTAATTTCTACGTTTACATTTTTTGGCAAACAAGCAACTTCCACGGTTTCTCTTGCAGGTGCATTGGATTCATTAAAATAACGCGCATAAACATTGTTAATTGCAGTAAAGTTATCCATATCACTAATAAAAATAGATGCTTTTATTACGTTTTCAAAAGTCATATCGGCAGCTTTTAAAACGGCCTTCATATTTTCCATAACTTGTGTAGTTTCTGTTTTGATAGTCCCTAAAACCAACTCCATTGTTTCTGGATTTAATGCAATTTGCCCTGAAGTATATAACGTATTTTCGTTTACTAAAACCGCTTGATTATAAGGCCCAATTGGTGCAGGAGCATTTTTAGTGGTAATTATTCTTTTTGTCATTTTTTTAGTTTTTTATCAGGTTAGTATTAAACTACAAACTTACAAACGATAAACTAAAACCTTAATTCTTAAAAAACTAATTAATCAGATTATCACGTTCTCTATTTTTATCCCATTTAATGTCGCTTAGTACTGAAGATTTTATTCCTATAAAGAAAAACCACGATTTTTGTTCTCCAAACGGCATCCAATTAAAGTTAAATTTCCAACTTAATAAGTCTCGCTCAAAACGTAATCTTGTAAAGGATATTGCTTTTCCTTTAAAATCGTATCCAGAAGATATCCCAACACGCCAACGTGGGGAAAACTCAACATCACCAGAAAACATTAATGTATTACCCGTAACTTCATTTTGTCGTTGTTGGTTGCTATATGTTGTAGAGTAAGCAATTCGTAAATCCCACGGTATTTTATAATTATAAAGCTTTATACCTGTAGGTTCTTCGTCTTCATTGTCATCAAAGCTAGACCTGCTTAAATCGCTTCGGTCACCTGCCAACCCTTCTGTGTTGTCTAAAGTAGTATCATATTGGTTGGCAACATTATTTGTATTATTGTTTTTATTATTTTTATCAAAATCTTTACTCGAAAAAGAATAATTCAAGGTAAGGTTTGCGTTGGTTAATCGGAATAAACTTCCGTTATTATTAATGTTTAATTTTTCAACTCTACGGTTATTGTTATCTAAGGAATACGGATCTAACGAGAAATTAAAGTTAATGTTTAATTTCTTTTTTGCAATTAAAGTACCACCCGAAACACTAATAGGATTAAGTTTTAAACTGTCGCCTGCAATATTATAGGATGACGCTAAATTTAAGTTATTTAAAATCCCTACTTTTCGGTAAGTAACCTCAGTACTGTCTGTTATTTTATCTCGCACTTTTGCTTCTATAGAGTTTCCGATTCCGAAACCAATTGAGCTACTATATACATTACTTGGCTGACCGTAAAATGAGTTTTGGTACGGACTATACTCAATAATCTCTTCAACAGTTGTGCCGTCTGCAGCAATAATGTTTTTTTTATAACTTTCATAGTATTGATCAAATGCAGGAGTTATATTGTAACTTACATTAGGTCTTACTACGTGTCGGATTGCTTGTATTTTTTTTTCTTTATTTTTTTTGTCAAAATTATACATACCATATAAAGTAGTACCGATTCCTGATGAAAAATTATAGGTTCTGGTAGGCGAAAATCCGTTCTCTACCTCAGTAACTACTTCACCTAGAGTTTCATTATACGATTTTTTTATTTTATCAAAATTCCAAACCTCATTAAACGTTCCTCCTGCAGATAAGCTAAAGTATTTTAAAACTTTAAAGTTTGTATTTATTGGTATGGAATGTCTAACTCCTAACCTGGCATCTTCAAACATTTCACTTTTAAAAAAAAAACTCATCGGTAGTTATAATTCTATTTTCTGCGGAAAATGAATATTGTAAGTTTATGTTTTGAATGATTCCTTTTTTACTTCCAACTTTAGGTTCAAACGGAAAAATACGATTAATGTTTCCTTGTATATTAGGAAGCGACATATTAATTTCTTGTGTATTTGTGTTTTGAGAATGTGTTGCTGCAGCTGAAAAATTTAAACCTAATTTTCCTGGGAATATTTTATTATAGGTAATCGAAGAGTTTAAGGTATTAACTAAGTTGTTACCTACATTAAATTGATTAATGGAATTGTTATAATAATCGCTACTTCCTAAGTTTACAGAGGCCGAAAACCGAGAGTTTGGATTCGATTTACTATCTTGAGAATGATTCCACCTTAAATTATAAATTTTTGTTTTTGCATAATCAGGAAAACCACGTTCGCTATCAATTAAATTTTCATGTCTAAAATTAAACTGCCCATTAAACCTGTAATTTACATTATAAGTGGTACTTACATTGTATCCGTAACTTCCGTTGGTATAAAAATCTCCTAGAAGCGTTAAGTCAAAATAATCGCTAAGGGCAAAATAATAACCTCCATTTTGCAAAAAATACCCTCTACGGTTATTTTCTCCAAAAGTAGGTATTACTACACCTGATTTTCTACCTTCTGCCATCGGAAAATAAGCAAAAGGCACTGCTATTGGGGTAGGCACACCATAAATATACATATTGGTAAAACCTGCTATAATTTTCTTTCCAGGTATAAATTTACCTTTTCGTAAACGCCAATGGTATTCAGGGTCGTCTAAATTTTTAGCGGTCGTTATTATAGCTTCGCTTATATAATAAACTGAATCGTTTTCTTTTTTAGTACGTTCCGATTTTATATTCATATCATTTTGTTCGGTACGAGAATTAAAAATTAATGCTTTACGGGTTTTAAAGTTGTATCTAATAGAGTCAGGCTTCACGACACTTTGTCCTTGTGTAAAAACTGGAGGTTGGGTATAACCTAAGGAATCTTTAATGCCAAATGCATAAATTTCACTTTTTTGATAATTAATAATTATTTTTCCTGCTTCAATTTCTATATCACCATATGTTATTTTTGCATTGTTGTACAAAAACATTTGCTTTTTTTTACGGTTTGTTTTTATGTAATCCGTTGCGCTATATGTTACAATATCGGTAAGGGTTTCTTTTAAAACTAAGGAGTCTTTTGGACGAATGGTATCGATTTCTTTATTTGCTAAATCGTTAAACTCAGTCGATTTTGGCATATCAAAAATAACTTTTTTATCGGCAATAGAATCCGCAGGTATTGTTATTCCTTTTTTAGGTAAATCTTGACCCAAGCACATATTGTTGATAAACAATGCTAAAAATGTTATTAAAAGTATATGTTTGCTTTTGGTGTACAACAATCTTAATCTTATTTTTGTAAAATTATGGCTCAGTTTTTGGAGTGTCAAACATACAACATATTTTTTGTGTATATTTAATTTTAATAAATTTTTAATACTACATATTTCAGTATTAATAAAAACACAGTAAAACAACATGCAAAAGTATTCTTTTAATCCCTTGTTAAAGGTTTTTTTTTCAAAGATTTATCTCAAAAACAAAACTGATTTTTTCGGAAGCACCTCTTGTGTTTTCATGCTTTTTATATTGCTAACTGGAAGTGCAATTTCAACTACAATTGTAGCGCAAAAAAAAGATAAATTTATAATTGTTTTAGATGCTGGTCATGGCGGTAAAGATCCAGGTAAAAAGACTCTAAAATATAACGAAAAAGATATCGCTTTAAAAATTGTTTTAAAAATTGGTAAACAATTAGCATTAAATAAAAATGTAAAAGTAATTTATACCCGTAAAACCGATGTGTTTGTAAAATTACATGAACGTGCACGTATTGCCAATAAAGCAGATGCCGATTTATTTGTGTCGATACATTGTAATGCTCACCATACCCAAGCAAGTGGCACAGAAACCTTTGTGCTTGGAGAAGGAAACACACAACGAAACTTAACGATAGCTAAAGCAGAAAACGAAGTGATTTTTTTAGAAGATGATCACTCAGAGCATTATGAAAGGTTTGACCCCAATTCGCCAGAAAGCTTAATAGGCTTAACCTTAATGCAAGAAGAATATGTTGCGCAAAGTTTATTATTAGCCAGTTTAATCGAAAAAAACTTTGTGCAAAAAGACAAGCGCAAAAGTAGAGGTGTAAAACAAGCCAGTTTATTGCTTATGCACAGTACTTATATGCCAAGTGTATTAATAGAAACAGGTTTTATAACAAATGAGCAAGAAGGAGAATATTTAGTATCTAAAAACGGTCAAGTTTCCGTTGCTAAATCTATTGCAAACGCAATTTTAACCTATAAAAATAAACTACACCTAGTAGAGGATGAAATTATAGATCCAATAATAGAGAATCCAACAGAAACTAACCCAATAATTGTTACTCAAAAAAATATAATTTTTAAAGTACAACTCGCTGCAAGTAATAAAAAAATAGCTTTAAAATCATATAATTTTAAGAAAATGGAAAACCTATCCATAGCAAAAACAGGAAAACTATACAGGTACTTTTCAGGTAGTACAAATAATTATAAAAAGATAAAAGAAATACAAAAAAAAGCAATAAAAAAAGGACATACAACTGCATATATTGTTGCATATAAAAACGGGAAACAAATACCACTAGCAGAAGCTCTAAAATAAACTTATCTCTTACAAGCTAAAAATAAATTAGTTATAAAAAAATTAATTCATCTTATTATGTTATAATAACGAGGGTATTTTAAAAAACGCTATCACTGAAAAATAATTTTTTTTATCGATAAAATCAACGTAATTTTATACGCTATAACTATCAAATGCTTAAAATATAAAAACATTGGATAGTTTTTATTTAGTAAAACAGCAAAATAGTAGCTTCATGTCAAACCCTAAAAATACAATTTGTAACGAAACTACATTTCAGTTGTTTTTTAAAACCAACGCTAGTTTATTGCGAAATTATTTGTATTACAAATACGGCAACGCTACAGATGTTGATGATGTGGTGCAAGAAGCATTTATAAAACTATGGAATAATTGCGAAAAAACAACTTCAAAAACCGCAAAAAGTTACCTTTTCAGGATAGCTACAAATTTAAGTATTAGCATTTTAAGGCATCATACTGTGAAACTAAAATATAATAAAGAAGTAAAATACATAAACAATAATAGCACTCCAGAATCGCCCGAATTTATTTTAGAAGAAAAAGAATTTTTGGTAAAATTACAAAATGCCATTTCAAGTTTACCAGACAGACAACGAGAAGTGTTTTTATTAAATCGAATTGAAAAAAAAACCTATAAAGAAATTGCAGAATTATCCGAAGTATCGGTAAAAGCAATTGAAAAACTAATGAGTAAAGCGCTCCTTAAATTACGATATCAAATAAAAAACATCCCATAATAGTAGGGTATTTAAAAACCTAAACGTTTTACAGTTGAGGATACAAAATAATAAAATGAACAAAACCAACAACATATTACTTACTAATTGGTTAAACAACACCATGTCTGAAAAAGAGCTGAAGCAATTCCAAGCCTCTGAAGACTACAATTTGTTAACACGTATTATGAGCAGTAGTCAAAAACTACAAGCGCCTTTTTATGATGTAGATGCTGCTTATCAAAAAACAATTGCAAAAAAAAATGCTCCAAAATCAAAAAAATGGTGGCAATATAGCGTAGCAGCTTCAGTTATATTATTAATAGGTTTTTTTATTAGTTACACTACTTTTTTTTCAGAGACTACTTATAGCAGTAACTTTGGCGAGCAATTAACTTTTAACC
Organism: uncultured Kordia sp.; assembly: GCA_964635575.1. Taxonomy (GTDB): domain Bacteria; phylum Bacteroidota; class Bacteroidia; order Flavobacteriales; family Flavobacteriaceae. Next base: position 8,074 of record CAZWNY010000034.1, read on the forward strand.
TGCCAGACGGGTCTAAAGTAACCTTAAATGCAAAGTCTACACTAACATTCAACACCCATAATTGGAATACAAACAGAAATTTACAACTAAAAGGAGAAGCGTTTTTTGATGTAAAAAAAGGAAAAACATTTACGGTAAACACACAACAAGGAACAGTTCGTGTTTTAGGTACCGAATTTAATGTAAAAGCACAACCCGATTTTTTTAAAGTAACCTGTTTTGAAGGAAAGGTAGAAGTTTTAGATGTAATAACAAAAGTTAAACGCTATCTGACACCAAACAATGGGTACCAAAATATTGATACCCAAATTACTTTATTGTATTTTAATACTAATAATCCGAAATGGTTACAACAAATATCTATTTTTAAAAGCGTGCCATTTAAACACGTTTTTAAAAGTTTAGAAAAACAATATAATATTACCCTTGAGTATCAAAATTTTAATGACAATCTATTGTTTACGGGTTCTTTTCCTAATAACAATAAAAAAGTTGCTTTACAAACCGTGTTAAAGTCTGCAAAATTACAATACAAAATTCAAGAAAATCGTGTGATTTTACAAAAATAAATTCCCATATTGTGCAAATATGTATGCTTTTTTATTTTTGATGTAGCGTGCAGAGAAATTTAAATTTCTCATTGAAGGTTTTACCCAAAACTAAAAACAAACACATGAAGCAACACCTATTTTGGTATTTCACTTTATTTACAATAACCATTACTTCTGCTCAAAAACAAACTGTATTTGAACAAGAAAAATTATTAATTTTACTACCTAAAATAGAAATTTTTTATCAAGTTCATTTTTCATATACAAACGCAGTTTTAAAAAACAAAAAAGCAAATATTGTATTAGACAAAGTTATTACTATTGCTAATATTACACACACATTATCATCTCAAACCAATCTAAAATTTGAATTTATCGACGCCAAAAACATTGTAATTTCATCTTTTTCTGACACCGATCTTATTACTATTTGCGGTCAATTATTCATCGCAAATAAACCATTTGAAAATGGAACTATAACCGTGAACAACCAAATTTTTAGCAGTAATAAAAACGGGGAATTTAAAATTGAAAAAATACCTTATTCAGCTAAATTTATTATTTCTTCATTTGGAATCGAAAAAACAATACTTAAAGCATCTAATTATATAACCCCTGATTGTAAAATTATTCTTTTAAAAGAAAAAAAAGAAAAGCTAGATCAAGTAGTTATCGAAAATTATTTAACAACCGGAATTTCAAAAACCGTAAAAAAAACCACCTTTAACTCTAAAAAACTAAAAGCATTACCAGGCTTAATAGATGCTGATATTTTAGAAAGCATTCATCAATTACCTGGTGTAAGTAATATTTCCGAAACGGTAAACAGCATACACGTAAGAGGCGGTAATTCCGATCAAAATTTAGTGCTTTGGAATCATATAAAAACCTACAACAACTCCCATTTATTTGGTACAATATCTGCTTTTAACCCATATGTAATTGACAAAGTAAGCTTTATAAACAAAGGTACTTCTGCAAAATACGGAGAACGAATATCTAGTGTAATTGACATTAAGAGTAATTACAAAGTTAGTAAAAAAATAAAAGGTGGCGCAGGTTTTAATTTATTACATGCCGATGCTTTTTTAGACATTCCTATTGCTCAAAATAAATTTTCGATACAAATATCAGGAAGACGTTCGTATGCTGATGCTTTTAAAACACCTACTTTTAAAAATTACGAAAAAAGAATATTTCAAAACACTCAAGTTTTTGATAATCAATTAGAATTTAATCAATCTAAAAACACTTCTTGGTTTTATGATTATACCGTAAATGCAGCTTGGAAACCCAATGCTAAAAACCGAATATCTTTAAATCATATATATACTAAAAACTATTTAAACTTTTCAGCATTAAACAATGACAAAAGCAACTTATATATTGATGCTTTAACTACTAAAAACGAAGGTTATAGTTTAGTTTGGGAAAAAGAATGGTCGCAAAAATGGAGTCATCAAGTAAACACTAATTATTCTAGTTACGCTTTAAATTATCAGTTTAGCAATCAAAATAATACAGAAACAACACGCAATATAAAACAAAACAACATACAAGATTTTGGGGTCGATATAAACCTAAAACATGAAATTACACAATACAAACAATTTAATTTCGGATATCAATTTACCAATAAAAAATTAAACCATTTTATAACTGAAACAAATAGTTTAATACATGAAAATACTCAAAATACGACAAACGGAAACAGCTTGTACACTGAGTATCAGGTAAATATTCCGAAAAAATATTTATTTTCAGTAGGATTTCGTGCTAATAAATACAGTAGTTCTAAAACATTTTATGTAGAGCCACGTGTTGTGCTTCAAAAATTTGTAACCTCTGAGTTTAGTATAAATACTTCATTGGAATATAAAAGTCAGTTTTTAAGCCAAATAGAAAACTCTGTACTAAACAATTCGACTTTAGAAAACAATGTTTGGGCAAATAATGAAGCTAATAATTTACCCATTTTAACCAGTTCGCAATTTACTTTTGGAGGTAACTACAACAAAAACAATTGGATAATTGACATAGAAGCATATTTTAAAAAAACTAACAATATAGCATCACTCCAATTTAATTTTGAAAATACAACTCCGCAACATGATTTTGGAAACTCCAGCGTACAAGGCTTAGATTTGTTTATTAAAAAACAGTTTAAAAACTACCATTCATGGTTTTCATACACGCTAAATAGCAACCGATATTTGTTTGATAATTTAAATAACGGTAAACGTTTTAAAAGCAATATAAACATAGACAACACAATAAAATGGTCACATTTTTATAAATATAATAACTTAAATTTTTCTTTAGGTTGGGTTTGGCGTAGCGGAAGACCATACAGTGAAATTAATACCGAAACAGACGTTTTAGGAAACAACACCTATTTTTTTAATGCTTTAAATGAGCGTAATTTACCTGTTTACCATCGGTTAGATTTTTCAGTATTATATGACTTTAAATTAAGTAAAAATAACGGTACTAAATATAGATTAGGCATATCGGTTTTAAACCTCTATGATCGAAAAAATATTTTAAACAAAAACATACAACACGTCAATAATCAAATATTTACAAATACTATTGAAGCTACTCAAATTACACCTAATTTAGTATTTAGAATGTTTTGGTAGTATTCCCTATCTTTGCTATCAAGAAAAAACCAGAATGAAAATTTTACACCTAGACAACAACCATCCATTATTAATTAATCAATTAAACGATTTAGGATTTATTAATCATGAAGATTATACATCAACAAAACAAGAAGTAGCAGCTAAAATTGAAAACTACAATGGTATTGTAATAAGAAGTCGATTTAAAATTGATAAAATATTTTTAGACAAAGCCAAAAACTTACAATTTATTGCTCGTGTAGGCGCAGGTTTAGAAAGTATTGACTGTGAATATGCTGAAAAAAAAGGAATCCAACTAATTGCTGCCCCAGAAGGCAATCGTAATGCCGTTGCCGAACATACTTTAGGGCTATTGCTTTCATTATTTAATAACCTCAATAAAGCAGATTTTGAAATACGACAAGGAAAATGGTTGCGTGAAGAAAATAGAGGTATTGAGTTAGACGGAAAAACCGTAGGAATTATTGGCTACGGAAACATGGGAAAAGCATTTGCTAAAAAACTACGTGGTTTTGATGTAACCGTAATTTGTTATGATATAAAAAAAAATGTAAGTGATGCCAATTGCAAACAAGTTTCGTTGCAAGAGTTACAAAAAAGAGCCGACATATTGAGTTTACATACGCCTTTTAACGAGTTATCAGAAAACATGATAAATCGAAATTTTATTGATGGTTTTACCAAACCTTTTTGGCTTATTAATACCGCAAGAGGCACTGCAGTAATTACCTATGATTTAGTTAACGCTTTACAAAGCGGGAAAATTTTAGGCGCAGGATTAGATGTTTTAGAATACGAAAAACTATCCTTTGAAAGCTTATTTTCCGATAAAACACCAACCGAATTTAAGTACTTATTACAAGCAAAAAATGTAATTTTATCACCTCATGTTGCAGGTTGGACAACAGAAAGTAAAATAAAACTAGCACAAACCATCGTAACCAAAATAAAACAACAATTTGTATAAACAATAATGCCATTAAACTTTCCTATTAAAAAAATTATTCATGTAGACATGGATGCCTTTTACGCATCTGTAGAACAAATGGACAACCCAAAATTAAAAGGAAAACCTTTAGCAGTTGGCGGTGGCGGAAAACGCGGAGTAGTTTCCGCAGCAAGTTATGAGGCTCGTAAATTTGGTGTTCGAAGTGCAATAAGTGGTAACCTTGCTCGTAAACGATGTCCTGAATTAATTTTTGTAAAACCCCGTTTTGAACGCTACAGAGAAATATCGAGACAAATACGAAAAATATTTTTTGATTATACCGATTTGGTAGAACCACTATCTTTAGACGAAGCATATTTAGATGTTACTCAAAACAAAAAAAATATGCAAAGTGCCTCTTTAATTGCTGAAGAAATTAGAACACGTATTTTTAAAGAAGTTGGTTTAACCGCTTCAGCAGGAATATCGGTTAATAAATTTATTGCAAAAATAGCTAGCGATTACAATAAACCTAACGGTCAAAAAACGATAAACCCCAATCAAGTAATTTCTTTTTTAGAAAATTTAGATACCCGTAAATTTTATGGCGTAGGTAAAGTTACCGCTAAAAAAATGTATGAACTAGGTATTTTTACAGGAAAAGATTTAAAAACAAAAGAACTACCTTATTTAACAAAATATTTTGGAAAATCCGGAAACTACTATTATAACGTAGTTAGAGGTATTCATTTAAGCAAAGTACAACCTAATAGAATACAAAAATCGGTTGCTACCGAGCATACATTTTATAAAAACATTACCTCCGAAATTTATATGATTGAAAAACTAGAAAACATTGCCTTTGAATTAGAAAAACGATTAAAAAAACAAAATATTTCAGGAAAAACGATTACCTTAAAAATAAAATATAGCGATTTCAAATTACAAACCCGCAGCAAAACACTTCCTTATTTTATTGCCGATTCGCATTTAATTTTAGAAACCGTAAAAGATCTTTTGTTTCAAGAACGCATAAAAAACTCTGTACGTTTATTAGGTATTTCATTGAGTAATCTAAACAATGTTGCACCAAAAAAGAAAATTGAAGTATTACAACTCAAACTTTAACAACCTATTATATAGTTTCATTTTTCGGAAGGTTATCTTAAAATTAAAACAACTTTTTATAAACAAAAACCAAACCTCTTAACTGAAGTTATTAATCAGTTGCATATTTATAGATTGTGTTTACAAATATTTCGGTATCGTTTTATAAATATTTTATGTAATTTTACGGTTTATTTTACAAAAAAAAATATAAGATGCAATTATCCGAACAAGAATTAATTAGACGCGAAAAACTAACCAAGTTACGTGAAATGGGAATTAATCCATATCCAGCAGAACTTTATCCTGTAAATTTTAATTCCAAACAAGTTGCAAAAAAATACGAAGAAGGCAAAAAAATAATAATTGCAGGTCGATTAATGGCTCGTAATATACAAGGAAAAGCATCGTTTGGACAACTACAAGACGGCGAAGGAAAAGTACAGGTGTATTTTAATAGAGATGAAATGTGCCCCAATGACGACAAAACACTATACAATGAAATTTTTAAAAAATTAATTGATTTAGGAGATTTTATAGGTATCGAAGGAGAATTGTTTACCACAAAAGTAGGTGAAAAAACCGTTCGTGTAAAAAACTTTACATTATTAAGTAAAGCATTAAAACCATTACCATTACCAAAAGAAAAAAATGGAGTTAAATATGATGCATTTACCGATCCAGAAATGCGTTATCGTCAGCGTTATGTCGACTTAGCAGTAAACCCACACGTAAAGGAAGTTTTTATAAAACGTACAAAATTATTTACAGCAATGCGTACTTTTTTTAACGATGCAGGTTATATGGAAGTCGAAACACCTATATTACAAGCAATACCAGGCGGAGCAGCAGCACGACCATTTATTACACATCACAATAGCTTAGACATACCATTATATATGCGTATTGCAAACGAGTTGTACTTAAAAAGGCTAATAGTAGGAGGTTTTGAAGGAGTTTATGAATTTTCGAAAAACTTCCGTAACGAAGGAATGGATCGTACCCATAACCCCGAATTTACAGCAATGGAAATTTATGTAGCATACAAAGACTACAATTGGATGATGGATTTTACCGAAAAATTATTAGAGTATTGCGCAATAGCAGTAAATGGAACATCCAAAGCAACCTTTAATGGTCAGGAAATTGATTTTAAAGCACCATACAAACGAATTACAATGGCAGACTCTATAAAAGAATTTACAGGGTTTGATATTTTAGGAAAAACAGAAGATGAGTTACGTGAAGGAGCAATAAAACTGGGTATTCCTGTAGACGAAACCATGGGGAAAGGAAAATTAATAGACGAAATATTTGGTGAAAAATGTGAAGGAAACTATATTCAACCAACATATATTACCGACTACCCTAAAGAAATGAGTCCACTCTGTAAAGAGCATCGAAGCAACCCAGAATTAACCGAACGTTTTGAGTTAATGGTATGTGGCAAAGAAATTGCCAACGCATACTCCGAACTTAATGACCCAATAGACCAAAGAGAGCGTTTTGAAGCACAATTAAAACTAGCTGCCAAAGGAGATGACGAAGCAACCGAATTTATTGATCATGACTTTTTACGTGCATTAGAATATGGTATGCCTCCAACGTCTGGTTTAGGTATTGGTATGGATCGATTAATTATGTTTTTAACCGACAATCCATCAATACAAGAAGTATTATTTTTCCCACAAATGAAACCAGAAAAAAAAGCGATTGCAATTAGTGAAGAAGCAAAAGAAATTTTAAAAATAGTTTCAATACATAAAAAAGTAGAACTAAATTGGTTAAAAGAACAAGTTGGTTTAAGTAATAAAAAATGGGATAAATCTTTAAAAGAATTAAACAAAAAAGGACTAACAAGCGTAAAAAAATTAGCGAACGAAACGTTAGAAGTTTGGTTTGTATAAAGCCCTAATCTTTTAAAAAAAGTGTAGTTTTAATTTTTGTTTAAAAAAAACAAAATATTTTACCTATATTAGCCGTATTAAATAACTGAAATTATGAGAAAACTAATAGTAAGTCTTGCTTTTTTTGCAATAACATTAAGTGCATCGGCACAATCATTCAATACAGAAATAGCGAATGAAGATTCGAAAATTTTAGTAGAAAAATTAGTAGTACAATCTGAAATATCAATCGAGCAGCAAAAAGCGGTGTACAGAGTTAGTATGTTAAAATTACGAAAAATGGCATCTGCAAAAAATAAAGAAGAAAAAACTGAGGTTAATAATCTTTTTCAAGAAAATCTACAAACTATTTTAAAGCCATCACAATATAAAAAATATTTATCGCTTAAAAAATAAACACCTTTTTTTTATAAACTTATACTTTTTTAAAAACAAAACTCAAACAATAATATGCGTTTTATATGCTAAAAATAATTGGGTGATTTCACAAATAAAAAAAACAGCAATTACCTTACTTTTAACTACCCTATTCTTTAATGTGCATTCACAAATAGTATTTGAAAAAAGACATATTATTCAAAATACAAGAGAAAAAAAACTTGCCTAATTAAAAATATTGATAGCGAAAATAATCCTATTCAAATTAAATATAAAATACCTGATACTGGTATCGTAAAAGTTACCACAACAAATGATATTCTCGAATTTGGATTTGACACCTACTCAAAATACAAAAAAGTAACCGTTGACATGAACCAATCTAAAAAGACTATTAGTGACCTAAGTGATAAGAGATCGCCTGATTTTAACAATGAAACACTATTTTTAAAAGTTTTAAAAACAAACAGAGAAAAAGTTTACTTAATTTATCTGTAAGAGCAGGACTCAATAACGCTTCTGTTCCATTTAAAACAGTAACTTTCCAAGGTGTAATACAAACTTAATTAGTGAATCAGACTTAAAAACGAAACTTATATTACCATTCAAAATAATATGAGAATTATTATTGAGTCAACCTAAGTACAACAGTATGAACCTGAGAAAACTGTAGAATTTAGAAATCTATCTGTTGTTCGCAAAAACATTAACAATATAAATTACAGATCTATAAAAACTCCTAAGTATCAGGTATTATTTTTTCTTAAACAATAATTCAAAACTATTTATTAATGGTGCTGTTATTATTGATTTAGTTTCATCAAACTCAACAATTGATCTTAATAGAGATAATCGGACAAACTTCCTTTCGACTGAGCTTAAATCCGTAACTTTTTTGGCTCAAACGCAAGATACAAAAGCACTTCTATAATAAGTAGGTTACAGAGTATTTCAAAACAGACGCCAATAACTGTTAAACAATTATTACTGACCTTGTTAAAAAGTATTAAACAGAAAAACAAAACCTCTATTTTTAAAAACTCATAGGTTTTTAAATTGATTAAAATCAAGTGTTCTGTAACAAATATACTTACTCAATGATAAAATTATCATTACTTTATTTTCAATGACTCCTAAATTAATTCATAACTATTTCCTGTACCTCAAATACCCAAAATTAATAATCCAAAAAGTGCATCCTTAACATTTCTTTCTTTAGACAGAAAACTTTTGTTAAATTTTTATTTGTCATAATTCAAATAAATAAAACTGTAGGCTATAAAAAACCTTTACATCAAAGACAGATATTCCAAATTTAACTATCTTGCCAAAATAGTTACTTTAAATTTAAAAAACGGTAACATTTTTGATTATAAGTAATTTAAATAAAATAATTATGAAACTAAAAACAACACTCTTGCTTTTATTAATAACCATTGCTTCTTTTTCTCAAAATAAAGAAAAAATTAAAGGTAATAAAATAGTAAAAGTAGAACAGCACCAAATAGCACCATTTACAACCTTAAAAATTAGCGAAAACTTAGAGGTACAACTGTTACAAGGTATTACACCGCAAATAGAGTTTGAAACTGACGAAAACTTACACGATGTTTTTCAATTTTCAATAAATAAAAAAGGTGTACTATCCATTACTACCACACATAAAATTATAAGTAAAAAGAAGTTAAAAATTCGAGTTACTTTTACAGAAAATTTCACTACTATTATAGCTTCTGAAAAAGCAGAAGTAAGCTCTTTAGTTGATTTTGATATGGAAAATTTAAACATTCATGCTAAAGACAACACTAGAATTTACATTACTGCAAAAGTAACTAATTTTAAATTGGACACCTACAATCATGCTAAAGTAGAGCTAAATTTAACCTCTCAAAACGCAACTATTTTAATGAATAAGTCGAGTAATTTAAAAGCATTGATAAATAGCACTAATTTAAAACTTGATTTATACCAAAAATCGAATGCTAAAATTGAAGGAGATACAGAGCAATTAGATTTAAGAATAGATAATGCCACCAACTTTAAAGGAAAAAATTTTACTGCTAAAAACTGTAGTTTAATTACCGAAGGAAGCAGTGATTGTTACATAGACGTTAAAAAAAATTTAACACTAGAAGCATCAGGAACCAGTGAAATTCACATATACGGAAACCCAAAAATTAAATTAAATAAATTTAATGACAACGCTATATTATATAAAAAAAAATATTAAAAATAAAAAGTTAATACTACTAAAGGTTAGGTATTTATAGTTAACCTTTTTATGTATTCTTTAAAAAAAATACTGTACATATTATAAAATAGCATATATCTTTTTTTTTTCATATCCTTAAAATTTTACGATAATTTCTCATATAATAGCATTAAATACAAAAAATTTACATTTTTATTCCGTATGCTAAATCTCCTGCATCTCCTAAACCTGGCACTATATATGCTTTTTCGTTTAATTCTGGATCAATAGCACCTACCCAAAGCGTTGTGTTTTTAGGAATGTTTTCCAACACGTAATCAGCCCCTTTTTTACTCGAAATTAAAACCACAACATGTATGTGTTTTGCATTTCCTCGTTTTTTCAAAACTTCTAAAGCTGACACTATTGATGCACCTGATGCTAACATAGGGTCAGATAAAATTACGATTTTATTTTCAATAGAAGGACACGCTAAATATTCCGACTCGATAGTAAAATCGGTATTAGAAGTTGCTTTTCTGTATGCGGATATAAATCCGTTTTCGGCAGTATCAAAATAGTTTAAAAATCCGATATGAAATGGCAAACCAGCACGCAAAATGGTTGTTAAAACAACATTATCAGTACTTAATGGTATTTCTGATATTCCTAACGGAGTGTTAATTTTATTAACTTTATAATTTAGTTTTTTACTAATTTCATATGCAAAAATTTCTCCCATACGTTCGCAGTTTCTCCTAAAACGCATACGATCTTTTTGTATATTAATATTTCTAATTTCAGAAATAAATTGATTAAAAATAGAATTTTTTTCACCTAAAACAATCGCAGATTTCATATTTTATAGTAGTTTATTGTATGATTTTAATTTCAAAAAGTTTATCCCAATTTTTACCTGTCACAAAAATAGTGTTGGTTTTTTTGTTGTACGCAATACCATTTAATACGTTCAGTTTTTTGTGTTGCGTTACTTTTTCATGCAATGAGTTGCAATTAATAACCGCTTCTACTGCTCCATTTTTTGGATTAATAATGGCAATACCGTTTTTATTCCAAATATTAGCATATATTTTTCCGTCAATCCACTCCAATTCGTTTAAACGATTAATTTTACTGGTGTTAGTATAAATTTGTATGTAACCTCTTCTCTCTAAAGTAGTAGGATTGAGTTTCCATATTTTTTCAGTTCCGTCAGACTTATATAGGTTTTTTCCATCATTACAAATCCCCCAACCTTCATTACTTTTATGATAGTTAAACGTTTTTATTTTTTTAAAATCGATAAGGTTATAAATAAAACCAATTTTTGCTTTCCACGTTAATTGATATATTTTATTTTTTAAAATGGTAATGCCTTCAGCAAAATATCTATCCTCTAAATTAATATTTTTTAAAATTTCTCCTGTTTTATAATCCACTTTTCGTAATGATGAAGCTCCGTACTCTCCAGTACTTTCGTACAAAACACCGTTATAAAACTCTAACCCTTGTGTAAAAGCATTAATATCATGCGGATATTCATTAACAATTTCAAATTTTAAAACCTTAGGTTTATGTTGAGACACTACTTCGAGCATTTTTTTTATAACAACTAATTTATTTTGATAAGAAAAAGTAGCTTTTATTAATTTTTTCCCTAGTTTAGTATTGGTAAAATTGATAATATTAGTATCTACTTTAATATCGTTTATGTAATAAGAAATCGCACCTATTTCTAAATTATCGACATTAATTAAGTTGAAGGTTGCTGTTTCATTGTCTGCAAATTTATTTTTTTTAGAAGCTGTTGTTATTGAAAACAGAGTCGTTGGGTCTTTTTTTTCTTCGGCACAAGATAAGATTAGCACACTTAAAAAGATGATAATTAGTAACTTAGTATATTTCATGTGTTTGTTTTATTTTGGGCAAGATAAAAGAATTAAATCAGATTAAAAAATGATTGTAAAATAAGAAATAAGGT
>CAZWNY010000035.1:0-19671 GCA_964635575.1 uncultured Kordia sp.
AGGTATAAATGCAGCCTTAAAAGTACAAGAAAAAGAACCTTTTATTTTAAATAGAGACGAAGCATATATTGGAGTTTTAATAGATGATTTAATAACAAAAGGAACTGATGAACCATACAGAATGTTTACTTCTCGTGCAGAATACAGAACCTTATTACGACAAGATAATGCCGATTTTAGATTAACACCAAAAGGATATGCTTTAGGTATTGCTTCTGAAAAACGGATGAAACGGATGGAGGAAAAACAAAATAAGTCTGATAATTTTATACAGTTTTTTAAAGAAACTAGCGTAAAACCAGAGGCTATAAACCCTGTTTTAGAAACTAAAAAATCATCTTTAGTAAAACAACAAGACAAAATGTTTAAAATATTTGCACGACCTAATATTACCATGGATGATATGCGAACCGTAAAAAAAGTAAATGATTATGTGTTAAATAATAATTTAGATAAAGAAATTTTAGAGCAAACCGAAATACAAATTAAATATGCAGGTTATATTGCAAAAGAAAAAATAAATGCCGATAAATTACACCGTTTAGATTATGTAAAAATACCTTCAAGTTTCGATTACACTAAACTAAAATCATTAGCAACAGAAGCTAAAATAAAACTATCAAAAATACAACCTACAACCATTAGTCAAGCTTCTCGAATATCAGGTGTTTCACCAAGTGATATTTCGGTTTTATTAGTATATTTAGGAAGATAAAAAATAACGTTCCACGTGGAACATAAAAATAATATATCTAAAAAAATATAAAATTAATGCAAACTTTTACTGTTAAAGATTATTCTGTTTCTCAAAAAAAATTTAACTTACAATTTAATTCTGAGTTAAAAATGTGGGTAACTACTCCACAACCTTCAGTTTTAGAATTACCAAAATATTACCAAACCAAAAACTATATTTCACATACCAATACAAAACAAAATTTGTTTGAAAAAATATATCATTCGGTTCGCTCCTATTCCCTTCAAAAAAAAATGCAACTCATAAATAAAAAAATAAAAAAAGGAAGTTTATTAGATATTGGTTGCGGAACAGGAAATTTTTTAAATGTAGCACAACAACATGGTTGGAAAATTACAGGAATAGAACCTAATAAAAATGCTCGTAAAATTGCAAATACTATAAATAATAATTGTGTTTTTGATATTAATAAACTAGAAAATTTTGATAATAATAGTTTTAATGTAATTACATTATGGCATGTATTAGAACATTTACCAAATTTAGAAAAACAAATACAAACCTTTAAAAAACTATTAAAACAAAACGGAATTTTAATAATTGCTGTACCTAATTACAATAGTTTTGATGCACAATATTATAAACAGTTTTGGGCTGCTTATGATGTACCACGACATTTATGGCATTTTTCTCAAAAAAGTATAGCACTACTTTTTGGTAAAGAAAACTTTAAAGTAATACAAACAACACCTATGAAAATTGATAGTTATTATGTTTCTTTATTAAGTGAAAAAATAAAAACAGGTAAAATGAATCCCTTTAAAGCATTTTGGATTGGTTTTCTTTCAAACTTTAAAGCAATTCAATCTTCAGAGTATTCTTCTTTAATATACACACTAAAAAAACAATAAAACTAATTTTAAATATGTTTTTAGCACTTTTTATATTAAAAATAAACATTATATAAGGTTTATAATACAAAATTAAAATAAAGGTATTAAAATAAATATTATTAAATAAATAAAAACTATAATATATAATATTAATATAATTATTTATTATATTAATATTATATTCGGAGTAATTTTATATTACTAAAATTTTTAATATAAACTACTATTTTATAAGAAAAAGAAAATACAATTAACGTAATTGCTTTTCAATATATATATTCTTTTTCTGTAACTTAATAACTTGTTATGGGCTATAATCCTCTTGTAACAACTCTTTAACACTTTTTTTAACCTCGGGATATAAACAGTATATATTTTAAATAATAGCTTGTCGCTATTGCGTTTTAACTCTCTTGATACTACATACTTTTTTTTAAAAAATAACGATTGCAATTTCAGACTGTCTTTCTAACATCGTAGAAATTACATACCTTTGATGTTCGGTTAAATGACTCATATCACAACTTTTAGTAGAAGAAAAATAAAACAAATATATAATCCTCAAAAAAATTGCATTTAATAACTTATAAACACCCTATTATTTATATTCTTTTTTTTATAAATTTTTAAAATTAAAATGATGATTATGATGGTCTGTTAATAGCGGTATAACTTTATAACTTTATTTTTGTAAATATTTATTTTTAAAAGTAATTAACAATAAAATAAATATTATTAATATAATAAAACTCTGATATTAAGTGTAAAAACTATTTATTTAACAAATTGTTAATAACACTATTCACTATTAAATGTTAATTATTAATTTTAAAAATACTGTCAATAATAGTATTTTTTTTATGCATAAGTTTAAAAAAAATAATAACAAAAAATAATACTTATTTCATATTTTTTTTTGATTATAAAAAATAATATAATTACAAAATTTACTTTTATAAAAAAGTTGTTTAGTTATTAACAAAAATTAAAAAAAATAACCATTAAAAATCAAGTAGTTAAAATTTAATTAACAATTTAATAAACCAGAGCAATTACCTATATTTGCATATTAAAAAACAAACAAACCATGTTACAAGAAGTTAGAGTACGTTTTGCCCCAAGCCCTACAGGCCCATTACATATAGGAGGTGTTCGTACCGCATTATTTAATTATTTATTTGCTAAAAAAAACAAAGGTACTTTTATAGTACGTATTGAAGACACTGATCAAACACGTTTTATACCCGAAGCTGAAAGTTATATTAACAAGAGTTTGAATTGGTGCAATATTCCGTATGACGAAGGACCAAATAAACCTGGAAAATATGGACCTTATAAGCAAAGCGAACGAAAAGATATTTATAAAAAACATTGTAAAAACCTACTCGATAACGGAAATGCATATTACGCTTTTGATACTTCAGAAGATTTAGATCAACACCGTAAAAACCATGAAAAAAAAGGTAAAACATTTATTTATAATTGGCATAACCGAGAAAAAGGAAGTTTAGTAAATTCATTAGTTTTACCTTTAAATGAAGTAGAAAAAAGAATTGCTAACGGTGATAAATATGTAGTGCGTTTTAAAACACCACAAAATGAAATATTGTTATTACAAGATGAAATTAGAGGAGAAATTAAAATAGATACCAATCTTTTAGACGATAAAATTTTATTTAAAAGTGACGGAATGCCAACCTATCATTTAGCAAATATTGTAGATGATCATTTAATGAAAATTAGCCATGTAATACGTGGAGAAGAATGGTTACCATCACTAGCATTACATATTTTATTATACAGAGCATTTGATTGGAAATCACCAAAATTTGCACATTTACCGTTAATTTTAAAGCCCACAGGAAAAGGAAAATTAAGTAAAAGAGATGGAGATAAAGGAAATTTTCCAGTGTTTCCATTAGAGTGGAAAACTCCAAATACACACTCAAAAGGTTTTAAAGAAGAAGGTTATTTACCTGAAGCAGTAATAAATTTTTTAGCATTTTTAGGATGGAATCCAGGTACAGAACAAGAGTTATTTACTCTACAAGAGTTGGTAGAAACATTTAGTTTAGAACGTGTTAATAAAGCAGGAGCAAAATTTGACCCAGAAAAAGCAAAATGGTTTAACCAACAATATTTTACACAACAAAAAGATGCTAAAATTGCAAAAGACTTTATAGTGTTTAATCAAGATAAAAAAGAAATTATTTTAAAAGCAGCACTAAAATTTAAAGGCGATGATTATGTTCAAAAAGTAATAAACTTAGTAAAAGACAGAGCTGTTTTTGTAAATGATTTATGGGAATTAAGCAATTTCTTTTTTATTGCACCAACCCAATACGACCAAAAAGCATTTAAAAAAGCAATAAAAGACGACACACCTATTTTAATTAAAGAATTCATACAAGTTTTAGAAAAAATAAAAGACTTTACTACCGAGAACATTCAAAATACTGTAAAAATATGGATAAACAGTAAAGATATTGGGTTTGGAAAAATAATGCAACCCTTACGATTAAGTTTAGTAGGAGCCATGAAAGGACCAGATGTTTTTGAAATTATTAATTTATTAGGAAAACAAGAAACAATAAAACGTCTACAAAAAATAATAACTAAAGAAATAGAGTAACAACAACATTTTTTTAAATAATTTAAAAACCTTAATTAATAATATTTAAGAAACCCTATCTTTTTCTTTTAAGTAAAAGTATTGATTTTATATACACATTTATCTGTTTTTGGCATAACAATTGCTCTTATAAGTATATAAAAAACAAACTATTATGAAAACACTAAAACTATTTTTCGGAATTACACTACTAAGTTTTTTATTTATTTCTTGCGAATCAAACCTTATTAAACCACACATTAACCCTTTACCTATTTCGGTATATAACACATTAGAAAACAACGAACTTTGGTATATAAATATAAATGAAACTAGAGGAAACGGAGAAGTACCCTTTTTACAAAATGCATTTACAATTTCGTTTGTAAACGGAACTTTATTTGCCAATAATAACCTAATAGGCATTGGAAGTACAGGAGCTGGTTTTGGTATAGATGTTGGATATTACAACGTATATAATAATATTTTAGAAGTTAGTCACGATATTAATGGTTATTGGGATTTAGAAGTACACCTAATTAATTATAATAAAATAGAACTATATCATAGCCCAACAAATACCAGTTACTATTTATACGGATATAACCGAAACACGTTTGATTATGATTTAGTATTTTATAACAATATACATTATTTTTTACAAGAATACCAATCTTGGGAAAAAGTAGCAACTTATGGAGGCACTCCAAATCCGTTTGACAATGAAAACTTTTTACAGTTTTTAGCAGGAGGAAATAATCAAGAGTATTTAAGTTCACAAAACACTGTAGGCACACCAATAAACAGTTTATATTGGGATTATAGTGGGCTATATAATGTAGCTAACTTTACCGATACTCAATATATAAAAGCACTTACTTTAGACTATGATTATTTTGGAAACGAGTATTTTGAAGTAACTATAATTAACGATGGTGCAATAGAGTTATATCACCCATCATCAGGTACAGCGTATGAATTTGTAGGACGTAACTTTATACAGTATTTACGGACAAAAAAGGGAAATAAATCAGATAAAAAGCGTACAAAAACAACGTTAAAAAACTTCCATAAGCAAACCGTAAAAAGAAACGTAAGCAAAAAACAACCCCGATAAACGTTTAGTTAATTTTAAAAAACCTTGTAATTTTAATTCATTGTAAGGTTTTTTATTGGGTTATTTTCAAACACAGACCAATCTTACTAAGCAAGTAAAAAACAAAAAACAAACAACGAATCTATTTTATATTCATTCCATTTTTGTAACTTTAAAAACTTAAACTTACTTTATGAATAAGATATTTACCTTATTAATAGTCTTGTTTTTTCTTTTATGTTGTTCTTCTATAAAAAAATCAGGCACTAAAAACGAAATTAAAACACCACCTAAAACAGCCAAACCTGTATCATCAATACCTGTCCAAATAATCCCTAAAAAAGAAAAAACTGAAGTTATTTTACCCAAAAGGGAACCAATAATAGAAAAAAAACAATACCCAGAAAAATTTAACCACTCGATTTTTAATGCATTATTGAAAGAAAACGTAACAAAAAATGGAAGTGTTAACTATAAAAAGTTTATCACTAAAAAAAAAACATTTAAGCAATACTTACAATTACTATCTAACAATACGCCTAATAAAACATGGAGTAAAGAAGATAAACTCGCCTATTGGATGAACGCTTACAACGCATTTACAATTAAGTTAATTGTCGACAATTACCCTATAAAAAGCATTAAAGATATTAAAAACCCTTGGAGTGTACGGTTTTTTAAACTCGATAAAAAATGGTACAACCTAAACGAAATAGAACATAAAATTTTACGAAAAATGAAAGAACCTCGTATCCACTTCGGAATTAATTGTGCATCCGATTCATGTCCACCATTATTAAACGAAGCATTTATTGCCGCCACAGTAAACCATAAATTAGATTTTTTAACACGTAAATTTATAAACAACCCTAAACACAATAAATTAACAAATAATAACATACAAATTTCAAAACTCTTTAAATGGTTTGCAAAAGATTTTAAAAACGAAGGAAGTTTAATTAATTATTTAAATAAATACTCCGAAATAACAATTAGCAACAACGCAACAAAAACCTACTTAAAGTATAACTGGAGCTTAAACAATTAATTCGTTATAAAAAAAGTCAATGTGTACACATAAAATATCCATTATAATACCTACTTTAAATGAAGCGAAAAATAGCAAGCAGTTGATATTGTATTTGTTAAATGCATCTTTGCCAACGAATATTGCAGAAATTATTATAGTAGATGGCGGTAGTACAGATGGTACAAAAAAAAAAATTTATTCAATTATAGAAAAAACACACACACTAAGCACTTTCTGTAATCAACCAAACATTTACTTGCTAACAACTCAAAAAGGGCGCGCAAAACAAATGAATTTAGGGGCAAAAAAAGCAACAGGAAACATTTTATATTTTTTACACGCCGATTCTTTTCCTCCTCAAAACTTTGATAAAGATATTATTAATCAAATAAAAAAAGGAAATTTAGCAGGTTGTTTTCGAATGCAGTTTAACCATTCACATTGGTGGCTGCGCCTTTCTAGTTGGTTTACTCAATTTAATTGGCAAATTTGTAGAGGAGGAGATCAAAGTCAGTTTGTTACCAAAAAATTATTTAAAGAAATAGGAGGGTTTAACGAGCAATTTATTATTTATGAAGACAACGACTTAATAAGAAAACTATATGCTAAAAAACAATTTATAGTTATTAATAAAAAACTAAAAACATCAGCTCGATTATATAAAAAAACAGGAATTTGGAAGCTACAATATCATTTTTTGGTTATTCATATAAAAAAGAAGATGGGAAAAACACCCGAAAACCTATATACGTATTACCTAAATAATATTAAAAAATAAAACACACAAAAGGATAATTTACTAACACACCAATTTCGTTTTCAACAGAAATAAATACGGAACATAACGAAAATATTTAAAAAAAAAGAATAAGTATATTAAGAATATATATGATTGTACCCTAAAACATAAAAACAACTGTTAATTTTATGATAAATAAAGAGTAAATCATGCTTTATAATCCTTATTTTTGCGAAAAATTGTTACAAAAACGAAGTTTGGTAATCAAACAGAAAACTAAAAATTAATTATTTATAATGAAGAAAAGTATTATTTATCTCGCTTCATTACTTTTACCTATAACAAGCATTATGGCGCAAGAAGTAAAATTTGAAGAATATGATTTAGACAATGGATTACACGTAGTTTTGCACCAAGACAATTCTGCACCAGTTGTAACCATAGCTGTAATGTACCATGTAGGCGCTAAAGATGAAAACCCAGAACGCACAGGTTTTGCTCATTTTTTTGAACACCTTTTATTTGAAGGAACAAAAAACATTGAAAACGGAAAATGGTTTGAAATAGTATCCTCTAATGGAGGAAGCAATAACGCAAACACCACAGACGACAGAACCTATTATTACGAAGTATTTCCCTCTAACAGTTTAGAGTTAGGACTATGGATGGAGTCCGAACGAATGTTACACCCAGTAATTGACCAAAAAGGAATAGACACCCAAAACGAAGTAGTAAAAGAAGAAAAAAGATTACGTGTAGACAACGCTCCTTATGGAAGTTTTTTAGCTGAAATTAAAAAATTATTATTTACAAAACACCCATATCGTTGGGCAACTATTGGATCTATGGACCATTTAGATGCAGCAACTTTAGAAGAGTTTCAAGCATTTAATAAAAAATTCTATATACCAAACAACGCTGTTTTAGTAGTAGCAGGAGATTTAGATATTGAGAAAACCAAAAAAATGATTGAAAAGTATTTTGGTGATATTGCTCGTAAAAAAGACGTTGAAAAAACAGTATTTAAAGAAGATGAAATTACGAAAGAAATTTACGGAAGATTCTACGATGCTAATATTAGTATTCCAGCAATTGTAACCGCATATCGTACACCATCAATGAAAACTAGAGACGCATATGTGTTAAATATGATTTCTACCATATTAAGTGATGGTAAAAGCTCACGTTTATATAAAAAAATTGTAGACGACAAAAAAATGGCACTTCAAGTAGGCGCATTTAATGTAAGTCAAGAAGATTACGGAATGTATATTTTATTCGGTTTACCAATGGGAAATGTATCTTTAAACGATTTACAAACCGAAATAGACGAAGAAATTGTAAAAATTCAAAACAAATTAATTTCTGAACGTGAATATCAAAAATTACAAAATAAATACGAAAATAAATTTGTAAACTCCAACTCAAGCGTTGAAGGAATTGCAAACTCATTAGCAAAATATTATATGTTATATGGAAATATTAACCTAATTAATAATGAAATAAACATATATAAATCAATCACTAGAGAAGAAATAAAAAAAGTAGCAAATAAATACCTGAACCCTAACCAAAGAGTTCATTTAGAATATCTTCCTAAAAAAGATAAAAAATAAATTATGAAAATAAAAATAGTAGCAATTATATCATTAGTTTTTATGAGCATAACAACAATGTACGGACAAGTAGATAGGAGTAAACAACCAACCCCAGGACCTGCACCAAAAATAAACATAGGTAAACCACAATCGTTTACATTATCAAACGGATTAAAAGTGATGGTGGTAGAAAATCACAAACTCCCTAGAGTATCAATAAGTTTAAACCTAGACCATCCGCCTGCAGCAGAAGGAGATAAAGCAGGAGTTTCTGAATTAACAGGAGCAATGTTAGGTAAAGGGTCTAAAACCATTACAAAAGACGCTTTTAATGAAGAAATAGACTATATGGGAGCTCGATTAAGCCTTTCCTCTAGTGGTGGTTTTGCAAGCGGATTATCAAGATACTTTGACCGCTTAGTACAATTAATGGCAGACGCAGCAATTTACCCAAAATTTACTCAAGAAGAATTTGATAAAGAAAAAGAAAAAGTATTAGAAGGAATTAAAGCGGAAGAAAAAGACGTAAAAGCAGCAGCAAGTAGAGTAAAATACCTATTAGCATACGGTAAAAATCACCCGTACGGAGAGTTTATTTCTAAAAAAACAGTACAATCTGTTACTTTAGCAGATGTTGTACAGTTTTATAACAATTATTTTGTACCAGACAACGCTTATTTAGTAATAACAGGAAATATTAACTTTGACGCCGTTAAACACACAGTAACTCAATATTTCAGTAATTGGAGAAAAGGCTTAGCACCAGAAATTTCTATTTCGCCAACTCAAAACGTACAGTTCACACAAATTGCATTTATAGACATGCCAAATGCAGTACAATCAGAAATTTCTGTAATTAATACAGTAGATTTTAAAATGACAGACAAAGATTACCACGCAGCCTTAATTGCAAATAAAATATTAGGAGGTGATTTTAACTCGTATTTAAATCAAAATTTAAGAGAAAAACATGGCTGGACATACGGCGCACGCTCTTCTTTCTATGCAGACAAAGACACACAAGCATTATTTGCAGCCTCAACAAGCGTAAGAAACGCAGTAACAGACAGCGCTGTTGTGGAAACCTTAAGAGAAATTAATAACATTAGATCAGTTAATGTAACCGAAAAACACCTAACTAATGTAAAAGCAAAGTATTTAGGTGATTTTGTTTTAGCAATGGAAAAACCACAAACTATTGCACGTTACGCTTTAAATATTGAAACAAACGATTTACCACCCGACTTTTACGAAACTTTTTTAAAAAAAATTAATGCCGTAACCGTTGCCGATGTAAAACGTGTAGCAAATAAATACTTTAAAGCCAATAATTTACGTGTAGTAATTGCAGGAAAAGGAAGTGATGTTATTGGAAATTTAGAAAACGTAATGTATAACGGAAAAAAAATACCAATACGTTATTTTGATAAATACGGTAATAAAACCACAAAGCCTGTTTTTTTTAAAGAAATTTCAACAGGTGTAACAGCACAAACAATTATTGACAAATACATTAATGCTATTGGTGGAAAAAAAGTTTTAACAAACGTAAAAACATTAATTTTTGAAGGAACAATGAATGCAATGGGGCAAAAAATGGGTTTAACCATAAAAAAAATGCACCCAAACAAAGAGCTTATGGAAGTTAAACATCCACAAGCAGGCGTGGTAATGAAACAAGTTTTTGATGGAGAAAATGGGTATACCGAACAAATGAGTCAAAAACACCCAATGTCAGCAGAAGATATTGCCTTAGCAAAAGCGAAAAGTGAAATATTTGAAGAGTTATCTTTTAACCTAAAAAACGTAACCTTAGAAGCATTAACTACTATTGACGGTAAAGACACCTATAAATTAAAAATAACAAACGATAAGAGTTCTGAATTTAGATTTTATAATGCTGAAACAGGCTATTTAGTACGTACAGAAGCAACTAAAAAAATGGAAGAAAAAGAGGTTACTGTTTCTACCGACTTTGGAAGTTATACACCAACATCTGGAATTCAATTTCCGTTTGCAATGACTATCAAACAAGGATCACAAACATTCGGAATCCAACTAACAAAAGTTACCGTAAACAAAAATGTTACAAACGCTGACTTTAAGTAAAAAAAAACCCATAAAATAATTATAACAACCATTTGTTAAACACTTTAAGTAAAACAAATGGTTGTTATAAATCCGTAAGTATTTTTTGTTACCAAACTAAACTATTTATTGATAATCTTTTATTTTCGATTTTTACAACAACCAACACAAGGTTTACGAACCCCAACACATACTTTAATTTTTCGACAGAAATATACTTACGGATTTTAAAATGTTTTAAAATAATTTTTAACTTTTAGCTTTTCAATTTTTCAAAATAGAATATGTATATTTGCTTAAAAAATAATATTAAATTATGTCAATTAAAGATTTATATACAAGCGGATTTGTACAACGAAACAACAATCATTTTGCTGCAATTGTAAGAGTTGCATTAAGTGATGGAAAAATTGTAACAAAAGAAAAAGAATTTTTAGATCGCCTAGCTAGAAAATTAACTATTTCAGAAACTGAATACGCTAAAATTTTAAAACACCCTACTAAATACCCTATAAGTCCGCCAACCACTTACAACCGTCGTTTAGAGCGTTTGTTTGACTTAGCACGTATTGTTTATGTCGATTTAAACGATAATGAAAAACAAGAACAAATGTTAAAACGAATAGCCATTGGTTTAGGTTTTGCTTCTGCAAACGCAAAATACATTGTCGATAAAGCATTATGTTTAATAAAAGATGGTGTTACCGATATTGACGACTTTTCTGAAGAAATTAAAAATATGAATAGATAATTTGCAATAAACGAAAAACAGCCCAATTTTAAATAAACTGAACTATAAAAGACAATACAAACAAGGATTTAAAAACAATAGAAACTCACAATTAACTGAAGGTAAAATCACATTATTTTACTACTTTAAAAATGGAGTTATTAAACCATGTTTAAATGCTATTTAAAACGCTACATTCTTTTAATAAAGCAACTTTCATACTCTTTTTACGCTTGCCTAGTTTTTTTAAAGATACAATCAAAAAAAAAGATAAATAATACGGTTAACGCGTTGTAAATTTAGCTTTTAAAATTACTTTTGTAGTTATTAAACAACAACACACAAAAATGAGCACAAAAACAATTAAATCGGCATTAATTTCGGTTTTTCAAAAAGATGGATTAGCACCAATTGTTAAAAAACTAGACCAATTAGGCGTAACTATTTACTCTACAGGAGGCACCGAAAAATTTATTAAAGAACTAGGGGTAAGCGTAATACCTGTTGAAAGCGTAACTTTGTATCCATCTATTTTAGGCGGAAGAGTAAAAACATTACACCCAAAAGTTTTTGGAGGTATTTTAAACCGTCAAGATCACGAAGGTGATGTTGCTGAAATGAAAGAATACAATATTCCGCAGTTAGATTTAGTAATTGTAGATTTATATCCGTTTGAAAAAACAGTTAAATCAGGAGCTTCCGAACAAGATATTATTGAAAAAATTGACATTGGTGGAATTTCTTTAATCCGTGCTGCTGCAAAAAACTTTAAAGATACCGTGTTAATTTCTTCAATGAAACAATACAGTGATTTTTTAAATTTAATCAACAAAAACGAAGGAACAACAACCTTAACCGATCGTAAAAAATTAGCTGCAAAAGCATTTAATGTTTCTTCACATTACGATACTGCAATTTTTAATTATTTTAATACCGATACACAAACAGATATTGCTTTAAAAGTTAGCGAAATTAATGGCAAAGAACTCCGTTATGGCGAAAACCCACATCAAAAAGGACTTTTCTTCGGGAATTTTGACGTTATGTTTAATAAATTACACGGTAAAGAATTAAGCTACAATAATTTATTAGATGTAGATGCTGCCGTAAATTTAATGGATGAATTTAAAGGAGAAGCACCAACTTTCGCTATTTTAAAACACAATAACGCTTGCGGTTTTGCACAACGTAAAAATGTACACCAAGCATATATTGATGCCTTAGCAGGTGATCCAACCTCTGCCTTTGGAGGCGTTTTAATAACCAATACAACTATTGATAAAGCAACAGCAGAAGAAATACATAAACTATTTTGCGAAGTTGTAATTGCCCCAAGTTTTAATGCAAACGCATTAGAAATTTTAAAAGGAAAAAAAAACAGAGTGTTATTAACACAAAAAGAAATTAAATTTGCAAAAACTACAGTCAGAACTTGTTTAAATGGATTTTTAGTACAAGATAGAAATAACAGCACAGACAATAAAGAAGGTTTAGTAAATAAAACAAACACAATAGCTACAAATACACAAATAGACGATTTATTATTCGCTTCTAAAATCTGCAAACACACCAAATCAAATACCATTGTATTGGTTAAAAACAAACAACTATGCGCAAGTGGAACAGGGCAAACATCCCGAGTAGATGCATTAAACCAAGCGATTGAAAAAGCCAAACATTTTGGTTTTAACTTAAATGAATCGGTTATGGCAAGCGATGCGTTTTTTCCTTTTCCTGACTGTGTAGAAATAGCAAATAATGCAGGTGTTAAAGCTGTTATTCAACCAGGAGGATCTATAAAAGACCAATTAAGTATTGACTATTGTAACGCAAATAACATGGCAATGGTGTTTACAGGAACACGTCACTTTAAACATTAATTTTAAGCATTTCGCAAACTATAAACTACATTTTTAAGCATCTTCAAAATATTTTTATTTTGAAGGCGCTTATTTTTCTTTCCAAAACCCAACACCTATTTGACCTAAAAATGTTTTCGGAAAATTTTCGTCATTATGCCAACCTAACTCAATAAGACCACTGCTTTCGGGTGTATATGCAGTTTTAAAAATATAATCCCACAAACTTAAGCTAATTCCAAAATTTATACCATACTTATAGTTATCTGGCAATGCTTTTACGTGATGGTACAGATGCATTACAGGGTTATTAAACAAGTATTTTAAAGGCCCCCAAGTAATTTTAAGGTTTGCATGATTTAAATGACCTATTGTAATGGCTATAAAGTGTATTATAAATGCTTGTTCTGGCTCTCCACCAACAAGTATCATTACTACTAATGTTTTTAAGGGTTTATAAATAATATTTTCCATCCAATGGTAGCGTAAATGTGCTGCAAACCCCATTTCTTTTACACTATGATGTACTTTATGGAAGTTCCATAAAAACTCATATCTATGTAAAACTACATGTGTAAACCATTGCACAAAATCATTTAAAACAAAGAAAATTAATAACCCTAACCACATTGGCATTTTGGAGATATTTATAATTTCGAATGAGGTATCTAAAATCCCTAGATTTTTAAAACCAAGAGTCAATAGTTTATAAAAACCACTTATTAAAATTGTAAACACAAAAAAATTGTAAAACATATAAAACCCGTCTAACCAAAAGTCTTTTCTAAAAATAGATTGATTTTTTCTCCACGGAAAAATAATTTCCAACAGCCATACTACTAAGGATATGATTATTAATCCTAAAAAATAATTAGTGTACCAAGGGTCAATTGCTAATGTTACTGATTTCCAAACCCAATTAGTTGTTCCTTTAAATACATTTATAAATACATCTATATATTTTTCCATATCTATTTTTTAATGAATTGTTATTACAAAAGTACAATTAATTTTAACAACATTTTTTTAGTTAAACGCCTTTTGTGTTTTGCTTCCTTACAATAATTTATTTGTTAATTGAGCAGTATTTATAGATTGCAGGTAACCTTCATCAATAAGTAATTTATTTTTTTTAGAGGCATTTGTTGCTAAATAATCACAACGTTCGTTTTGTTTGTGATTATTATGCCCTTTTATCCATTGAAATTTAATCTCGTGTTGTGAGTGGGTTTTTAAATATCTTTTCCATAAATCGGAATTTTTTTTATCTTTAAACCCTTTTTTTACCCAATTAAATACCCAGCCTTTTTCAACAGAATCTACTACGTATTTAGAGTCGGTAAATACTTTTACACGTGTTTTTTTGTATTTTAACCTTTCAAGCGCAACAATTACAGCTAACAACTCCATCCGGTTATTGGTCGTAAATTTATATCCTTCAAAAAACTCTTTTACATATGGTTTTCCAACCCATTCCATAACAATGCCATACCCTCCAGGCCCAGGATTTCCCCTGGATGCGCCATCAGTATATATATGTACCTGTTCGTTTTGCATTAGTTTTGTAGTAATTGTGCTATAATTAATGGTACGTGTTTTTGTTCTAAAACATGAATTTTATGAGCAACATCGTTAAAAGTATCCGTTGTAGTTATTTTTGTTTTAGCCTGAAAAATAATATTTCCTTCATCGTAATTTTCATTTACATAATGTATCGTAATTCCGCTTTCTTTTTCCTTATTAGCAACAACAGCTTTATGTACATTGCTTCCATACATTCCTTTACCCCCAAATTTGGGTAATAACGCAGGATGAATATTAATTATTTGATTAGAAAACTCCTTAATAATAAATTCTGGGAATTTTAATAAAAAACCTGCCAATACAATAATATCAGGGTTTAGTTCCTTTAATAAATTGAAAACTACTTGGGTTTCTATTAATTCTTTTTTTGTAAAATGACTATGCGAAACAGCTAAACGTTTTGCTCTGTCCAGTACTTTGGCATCTTTATTGTTACTAATTAAATGTATAATCTTGGCTAAATTTTTACCATGGAAGTAATTAATAATGTTTTCAGCATTTGAGCCAGAACCAGATGCAAAAATTACAATACGTTTCATCATACCGAGCTATTAGAGTTATACATCACAAATAAAAGAATAATTAACAAATTTAAAGGTATAAAATTCTTTTACTTTATAAAAAAATCACATTAAAAATATATTTTTTCAGATAAATTTGTGAATATCTAATAAAGTTTTTTATTTTTGCCTTAAACTAATATTTAAAATTTTAAAATTATGTCAGAAATTGCATCAAAAGTAAAAGCAATCATTGTTGATAAGTTAGGAGTAGATGAAAACGAAGTAGTAACAGAGGCTAGCTTCACAAACGACTTAGGAGCAGATTCATTAGATACTGTTGAGTTAATTATGGAATTCGAAAAAGAATTCGATATTCAAATTCCAGACGATCAAGCTGAAAACATTGCAACTGTAGGTCAAGCTGTTTCTTATATTGAAGGAGCTAAAGCTTAAATTTATAGTTCAATTTTATATTGAAAAAACTAATTAAGGGTATCTTTTGTATATAAAGATACCCTTAATCGTTAAGTCGTAATTTTATAAATTTATAAAAAAAAAATGTTTAAGAACTATTTTTTATTGTAAGTTTACCTTTTTAGGGCTATTGCCCAGTTATTAATTTAATATATATGGAATTAAAGCGAGTTGTAGTAACAGGATTAGGAGCATTAACACCAATAGGTAATAATATTGAAGAATATTGGGACGGTTTAGTAAACGGTAAAAGTGGGGCTGCCCCAATTACACGTTTTGATACCACACACTTTAAAACAAAGTTTGCATGTGAGTTAAAAAACTTTACGGTTACCGACTTTATGGACCGTAAAGAAGCTCGCCGTTTAGATTTATATGCGCAATACGCAATGGTATCTACCGATGAAGCTATTAAAGACTCTGGATTAAATTTAGAAACTATAAATAAAGACAGAGTTGGCGTTATTTGGGGCGCAGGTATTGGAGGTATTGACACCTTTCAAACTGAAGTAGCTAATTTTGCTACAGGAAATGGAGTACCACGTTTTAACCCTTTTTTTATTCCTAAAATGATTGCCGATATAGCACCAGGGCAAATATCTATTAAATATGGTTTTAGAGGTCCAAACTTTACAACAGTTTCTGCATGTGCATCATCTGCAAATGCAATGATTGATGCGTTAAATTACATTCGTTTAGGAAAAGCAGATGTTTTTGTTTCAGGAGGATCTGAAGCAGCAGCAACAGAAGCAGGTATTGGAGGTTTTAACGCAATGCACGCTTTATCTACACGAAATGATAGTCCAGAAACCGCATCAAGACCATTTGATTCAACAAGAGATGGTTTTGTATTAGGAGAAGGATCTGGAACTTTAATTTTAGAAGAATATGAACACGCAAAAGCAAGAGGCGCAAAAATTTATTGCGAACTTGTAGGTGGAGGTTTATCTGCTGATGCATACCACATGACGGCACCGCATCCTGAAGGTTTAGGGGCTAAAAATGTAATGAAAAACTGTCTTGAAGATGCAGGACTAAAACCAGAAGATGTAGATGCAATTAATATGCACGGTACGTCTACTCCGTTAGGAGATGTTGCTGAATCTAAAGCAATTATTAGTGTTTTTGGAGACCATGCATACAAGCTAAATATTAATTCAACCAAATCTATGACAGGTCATTTATTAGGTGCCGCAGGAGCAATAGAGGCTATTTCTTGTATTTTAGCGATGAAACATGGTATTGTTCCTCCAACAATAAATCATACCACCGTAGATGAAAACATTGATCAAAAATTAAACTTAACACTTAACACACCTCAAAAAAGAGAACTAAATGTAGTAATGAGTAACACTTTTGGTTTTGGAGGTCATAATGCATGTGTAGTATTTAAGAAATTAAAGTAAGTAGTGAAAACGTTTCTAAATAAAATATTAAAATCCCGTACTTCTAATGAAGACGGGGTTTTTTTTATTAAAATATCAAAACTTATTGGTTTTAAACCCAAAAACATTAATTTGTTTATAGAGGCTTTTACACATCGTTCAGTAAATGTTAAAAACAGCACAGGAAATGTATTAAGTTACGAGCGTTTAGAGTTTTTAGGAGATGCAATGTTAAGTGCTGTTATTGCTGAATATTTATTTATAAAAGTACCACATGGTAATGAGGGTTATTTAACTAAAATGCGCTCAAAAATAGTAAGTAGAGAACATTTAAATGAATTAGGTAAAGACCTTCTACTATTAAATTTATTAAACTCTAAAATGTATAAAGCTAATTTTGGAGATAATGTACATGGCAATATTTTTGAAGCGCTGGTAGGTGCTATTTTTTTAGATAAAGGATATACTACTACTAAAAAATTTATACAAAATAACGTAATAAGTCCGTATATTGATATTGAACGTTTAGAGGGGAAAGTTATAAGTTATAAAAGCCTGCTAATTGAGTGGTGTCAAAAAGAAAGAAAAACATTTAAATACCAAGTTTACGCAGACACAGGTACGGATAATATAAAACACTTTGCGGTAAAGTTACGAATAGATGATAAGGTTGTAGCAAAAGCACGTGCAACTTCCAAAAAGAAAGCAGAAGAAAAAGCTTCTAAACGCGCATTTTTTGCTTTACAACACCAAATTGAAGATTAGCTTGTTATTCTATTTTTTAGATTAGTGTGTTTACTTAACAATAATTAAAATGCTGCATTTTGTGGTGTTCTAGGGAACGGTATTACGTCTTTAATATTATTCATACCCGTTGCAAACATTACTAAACGCTCAAAACCTAAGCCAAAACCTGAATGTACTGCGGTACCGTATTTTCGTAAATCGCTATACCACCATAATTCTTTTTCGTCAATGTTTAGAGCTTTCATTTTTTCTAAAAGCACATCTAAGCGTTCTTCACGTTGTGCGCCTCCAACCATTTCTCCTATACCAGGAAAAAGGATGTCCATTGCTCTTACGGTTTTTCCGTCATCATTTAAACGCATGTAAAATGCTTTAATATTTGCTGGGTAATCAAATAAAATTACGGGACATTTAAAGTGTTTTTCTACTAAAAAACGTTCGTGTTCACTTTGTAAATCAGCTCCCCATTCGTTAATAATATAATTAAATTTTTTCTTTTTATTTGGTTTACAGTTTCTTAAAATATCAATCGCTTCGGTATAACTTACTCGTTTAAAATTGTTTTCGGTAACAAATTTTAATTTATCTGTTAAACTCATTTCGGCTCTGTCTTTTTGTGGCTTACTTTTGTCTTCTTGTATTAACCGTTGTTCTAAAAACGCTAAATCTTCTTTATTGTTTTCTAAAACATATAAAATTACTGATTTTAGAAAGTTTTCTGCTAAATCCATATTTCCTGCTAAATCCATAAATGCAACTTCAGGTTCTATCATCCAAAACTCTGATAAATGGCGAGATGTGTTTGAGTTTTCTGCTCTAAAAGTAGGCCCGAAAGTATAAACTTTACCGAGTGACATCGCAAAAGTTTCAGCTTCTAACTGACCTGAAACGGTTAAGTTGGTTTCTTTTCCAAAAAAATCTTTTGTATAATCTATTTTTCCATCTTCCTTTTTAGGTAGATTATTTAAATCTAAACCTGTTACCTGAAACATTTCTCCTGCTCCTTCAGCATCACTACCTGTAATAATTGGTGTGTGCATGTAATAAAATCCGTTTTCGTTAAAATATTTATGTACTGCAAATGATAGTGATGATCGTAAACGCATAACTGCACTAAAGGTATTTGTGCGTGTACGTAAGTGTGCGTTTTCTCGTAAAAACTCAAAACTGTGTTTTTTGGGTTGTATTGGGTAGGTTTCTGGGTCTGAATCGCCTAAAATTTCAATTTTTGAAACTTGTACTTCTACATGTTGTCCTTTTCCTTCGCTTTTTTCTAAAACACCTGTAATAAATACTGCGGCACCTGTGGTAATTCTTTTTAAAATGGCTTCGTCAGTATTTTCAAAATCTACTACACATTGTATATTATTTATTGTAGACCCATCATTTAAAGCAATAAAACGGTTGGCTCTAAAGGTTCGAACCCAACCTTTAATTGTAATTTCTTGTGAAATTTGCGTTCCTTTTAAAAGATTTAATACTGATATTGATTTCATTTTTATGTCTTTTTAATATTGCTGTGTAAACGTATTATTTTGTTTGCAAATATATAGATTTATCTTTCTTTTTTATCTTTTTACAAGAAAACTGCTTTTTATTATTTGTCTTCTTCTTCTTCTTCTTCTTCTTCTTCTTCT